>NZ_AJTN02000181.1 GCF_000305495.1 Peribacillus psychrosaccharolyticus ATCC 23296
ATCTGTATTGAGCAACTCTTAACACTTTAATTAATAGATTATGTATGTTATATCTCTCTAGTTCAAACTCTCTTAAAGTAGACTGTACATCTAATAATTCCAACAAACTTCCTCTTCCCTTAACTAGTATTCCATATTATGTATACCAACTTGGTGAATAGTTTTATTGAATAACAGTTGTGTTTTCTCAGTCAACACTAATTTTATCAATATTATCCAATATATTATAACATTGGTTAATTAACAGTGATATGTAATTTGATCTTTATTTATTTGACTATGTATAAAATCATTTGTAAACTCATCATTATTAAAGGGATGTATTATACACACCCATCTTAACAAATGCCTCGCACCCCTTTTCTTGGATGGAAGACTGGTTCTTCGTAATATTTGGAACCGTAATGATTAATAGAATGGAAATAACCATTAATACGACGAGCATTTCAATTAATGTAAATCCTTTTTCATTTTTTACTCTTTTCATTATTTTTCGCAGCATTACGATTCCCCCTAGTTAAATATCTTTCATTAAAGAAAACATAGGTAATAAAACAGCCAGGTAGATGGAAATGACTAGGATGCCGACAATCGAAAATAAAGCAGGCTGGACGATTCGCATCGCTAACGTCATCCTCTCCTCAATCTTTTCCAATAGATAACGGCTGTAATGAAACAATTCTTGATCCAGACGACCGTATTTCAAACCATTTGCGGCGACAATACTAAAATTTTTATCAAAGTACGGCATCGCTTTTAGAATGTCTTCAAGAGGCTTACCTTCCGTCAGCTCATTTTTAATGATTAAACAGAGATTTTTATAAAAAGGCTGCTGCTGATTTTCTGAAAATAACAAAATGCTTTCCTTCAATGACAACCCGCCCGAAAGAAGGCTGCTAAATTGGCTTGCAAAAAATTGAGTTTCATACAGTTTAATGAATGGACCTAATATGGGGATCTTTAAGAGTAATAGGCGGCGTTTAAGGGGTGAAAGCTTCATATACCAGAATTGTCTGAGGAGTAAACCAAGTATGACCGCCGCTCCAAGAATATACGGCAGGTAAGAAAGGAAAGACGAGGCAAGTCTGACGAATGCTAAAAAACCATTTTCTTTCGCGTCCATTGAGGAGAAAAGAACTTCGAACTGCGGCAGCAATACGCCTTGCAACATGTAAAACGCGCCGCCAACAAATAGAAGCAGTAATACGGGATACACTAACAGCTTTTGAATTTTCTCCATATCAGAAGATCTTTTCTCCCAATAGGTGCCTGCCTCCTTCAGTGCACGTGATAGATCGCCATATTGCTCGGCATAATAAATAAAACTAATGAGCTGTGGATGAAACTTTAATGCGGTTAAGACTGCATAAAAAGGATACCCCCTCATCAACTCTTCAACGGCTTCATCCAAGTCCAGTCTTTTCTTTTTGGTTTCTTGGAATTTTAAAAACTGAATTCCGTCGGAGAGCGAATAGCCATACTCAAGCAATTCGCCCAGCTTTAATAGAAACGAAGCCTGTTCAGTCATTTTCCATTTACTTCGTTTCATGTTCATACACCAGTCGTTCATATTCTTCCGCTTCAATGTATCCAAAAGCGATGGCCTTACTGATTTCATGTTTTAGCTGCCTATAGCCTGCCTGATGCGTCTCACCCTTGGCTGCCTTTAAGGCTTCAATCAGCTCTTTTCCATATAGCAATTCATAGACACTTGCCCGTTTAGCGCGTTTTTGAAGCATGCATTCTGGGGTACATCCACTGCTTCCGCAGCTAGGACAGTGTAATTCAACCAGTCTTTGTGCAGTGATGGCAATCAGGGTCTGTTCAACTTCAATCGAGCTGACACCGAATTCAAGCAATCGATAAATCGCACCCTTTGCATCTCTAGTATGCATGGTTGTAAGAATTAAATGACCCGTCATGGCTGCCCGGACGGCAATCTTGGCCGTTTCCGCATCGCGGATTTCACCAACCATGATAATATCAGGATCATGTCTTAAAGCGGCTTTTAGTCCGACAGAATAAGTAATTCCTGCTTTTTCATTAATTTGTACTTGGAGAACATTTTCTGATTCGTTTTCAATGGGGTCTTCGAGTGTGATGACATTTCTGTTAATCATGTCTCTAGCATGATGAAGTAACGAATAGAGGGTCGTGGTCTTGCCGCTGCCTGTAGGTCCAGTGAATATTATCATTCCGTGGGAATGCTTCAGGAGGGCAATTAGTTTATTGGCGGTAGTAGAGAAAAGGGACAGCTGTTCGAGAGGTAAGATACTTTGCTGAGGGATTAAACGAATAACGAGGCTTTCTGAGTAGGTGCCTGGCAAGGTCGACAATCGAAGACCTACCATCCGGCTTTCAAGATTCATTGTTAATGCACCGCTTTGAGGGCGCCTCTTTTCTCCGATATCCATAGATGCTAAAAATTTCAGATGTGAGATTAACCGATCTGACTCATCTTGAGTCAGTACTTCTTGTGGAACGAGCTTGTTATCGATGCGAAATTGTACAAGTGGTCCTTCTTTGCGGGGTAGAATGTGGATGTCCGAAGCAGATAAACGGACGGCACGAGATAAAATACTGTCTGCAGTTTTTTCAATCGATTCCAATCATAAATCACCTCCATATTTAGTGTAATGATTAATTTCGACCCTTCCCGCCAAATTCCTGCAAGAAAAATAAAAAAAACCCCCATTTTTTTTGGAGGCACTTAATCTAGCTATCTAGTAACTTAGGCAAAGGTTCATCCTTGTATCCTGCTTCGAATGCAGCAGATTCTTAAGGGCATCTGCGTTATGGCCAATAATTAATTTTTCTCCATCCGTTATAATCGGACGGCGCAGCAGCTTTGGTTCACTTGCTAATAATTGGAGGACATTTGATAAGGACATTTCGTCCATATTAATATTTAAGCGTTTAAATGTTTCACTTCTTGTAGCTAGAATTTCATCCAACCCTTCAGTTGTTAAGGCAAGAATCTTCTTTAATTCATCTGGTGTCGGTCCAGCGCGGAAAATATGCCGTTCTTGAAAAGTAACTTGATTGCTTGTCAGCCATTTCTTAGTCTTTCGGCAAGAGGTACAGCTTGGATAGGAAAAAAAGAGTAATTCTTTCATGCGTCACACTCTCCATTTCATTTAATTATCTATTGTAGCCATTGTATAACTTTTGTATAAACTTTGTACAGTTATTTGCACGAAATATTCAAAAATATTTTTTATAAATTTAGGCATAGTTTCCATTCTTCTTATGTAACTTCATTCCAATGTAACCAGTACTGTATTATAATGGTTGAAAGAGCAGTATGAGGTGAGGGAATGGAACAAACGTTAAAAATCACAAATGTATTAGCTGACCCAACTCGTTATCACATTTATCAATACATTGTGAAACAGCACAAAGAGGTCATTGTGCAAGAAATAGCGGACGCTTTTGAGATTCATCCAAATGTTGCCCGGATGCATTTAACTAAACTCCAAGATGTGAGTTTAATTACTTCAGAAACGAAAAAGACCGGCAAAGGCGGCCGGCCAGGCAGAACCTATAAATTAGCGGATGAAGTAATTCAGCTGCATTTCCCGTACCGCGATTATCAGCTTTTAGCAAAGATCGCGATTGAAAGCATGATGTCTCTTGGAGAAGCCGGAGAAAAAGCTCTTTTTGAAACAGGTCGTGCCTTTGGTTCTGAACTGGTTAAACAGCAAACCATGTCAGCACAACCGTATCTCACTTTCGATGACAAGCTTGCTATAGTCAAAAATGCAGCTACACTCGCTGGTTTTAGTCCGGAGTTTCAAATTAGCGATGACCAGACCACAATTTATTTTCAAATCCATAATTGTCCATTTAAAGAATTGGCCAAGAACAATAGCAGCACCATATGTTCTATGCATAATGCCTATCTGCTTGGCATGTTTAATTCAGTATTTACAAACGTTCAGTTAGTGGAGAATGAGAACATGGTTAATGGCTGTGATTTATGCTCATATCGTGCTTCTGTTACGGACTAGATACAAACTTAGCTTTACATCGTATCATCAAGTCATTTATAATTATTTAGTGATTACCATCATTGGGGAAAAAAGGGGAGGTTTACACAATGGATCGTATGTTCAGGGTTTGCGGTTTTTGGACTGGAATTATGGCGGTATTTTTCTATTTAGGCCATATGCATGAAATGTCCTTACTTTTCTTCGGACAAACTGGATTTTTTGTACTTTTAAGTTATTTAAAGCTTTCTGAACGCATGTATATCTACGTATTTGGGGCGTATTTAACTGTATTCTTTGTAGGATTTAGTTATTATACCGTATTTATGATGACACCGGGTGCGGCTCACTAAAAAGCCTACATAGCTCATGAAACCTTGGTTTCATGAGTTTTCTATTATTCAAGAAAAGGCTGTCTAACATGTCTACACATGTAAGACAGCCTTTTTTTGAGTGCTGGACTCTTTATTCGCTTAATTTCCCCTGTATTCCCTTACTCTGAAGCATCACTCGGAAATAGGAACTAATTCCTCCAGGCATCACCAGACTGCGTATAGCTCGATTCCTTTTGGCAGTATCTGAAAAGGGATTTAAGTTTTGATGATCTTCAAGTTCTGTGAAAAGACCAGCCCCGATTAGAAAATCAGCCTGTGATTGGAGGCGCTCAAACCGTAGGCCGGCACGTTCACCATAGTGCTGCAAGGCATCAAAGTGGATATGAGTAGTGAGATCCATTTGACCTGGTTGTTGGAGAATATCTTCAACCAGTTGATGGCGATAATACCCCCTCAGGCTCCCCTTCTTGTGAACAGCTTCAGTCCATTCAGGTTGGGTATAGCCATAATCAAATGTGACCACCACACCTTTAGCCAGCGTGCTAGAAATCGTCGAAATCATATCAACCATCTTTATCGGTATTTCAAATCGCTGATTCTCCGCTAATTCAATGCTTTGTAATTGGATATATTCTTGAATTCTACTATCTGACAAACGCTCTGACGTTTCAAAGAACCTTCCATCGTGTTCTTTAATAAAAACCTCATTAAGAACCCCCTGCTTCTTCTCAATAACATGAACAGGTAATGCGTCGAAAAGCTCATTCGATACAATAATCCCCGTAAACTTTAATGATGCAGGTATTTCTTCCAGAAAGGTAACGTTCGTGAATTCAGCTAATCTCTCTTTTTGCTCTGACTGATGAAAGGGACTACTGTCAATAATCGTATAAGTAAGCTGTTTAAATAATTCAGAGTCCGTCCTTCTAAGGCTGGAAAGAAGATCAAAAGCCAGCTTTCCTGTTCCCCCCCCTATTTCAAGAATTCCTGGGGTGAGCTTGGCTTCCCTGATAACCTTAGCCGTCCATCTCCCTAGACACGATCCGAACACATTATACACATTTGAGCTGGTATAGAAATCCCCAGTTTTCCCAATCTTCGTTCCCGGTTTCATATAATAACCGTTTTCGGGTGTATAAAGCGCCGCCTCCATATATTCACTATACGTAATTTTTTGATCTCGCTTACTTCTTATTAATTTACGAAGATAGTCATCCATTCTCCCTTTCCTTTCACCTTCATTTCTCTCATCTCAAAAACGGATTGCTTGCGATTTCATCTTCAATGGTCGTAACTGGACCATGTCCTGGAAAGACAATTGTGTCAGCAGAAAGATTTACTAAGTGTTGATTGATACTCTTCATTAATTGAGCTTCGTTCCCCCCAGGTAAATCCGTACGGCCTACACTATTTTTAAATAATACATCACCAGAGAACAGCATGCGTTCACTCTCTAAATAATAAGAAACACTTCCTGGTGAGTGACCTGGTGTTTTAAACAGCTTAAACACAAAACTGCCAAGCTCTAGTTCAGTTTCATCAGTTAATAGGAAATCTGCGGGCTTCATTTGCATAGATTGTCCAGCTAAAAAGGATTTGGAGCCGTTTAAAGAAGGATCCATCAGCCACTTTTCTTCCTTTTGATGAAGATAAGCTGGAATATTATAAAATTCACGAATCTCATCCAGTGCCCCTATATGATCAAAATGAGCATGTGTCAGGAGAATGGCAATCGGCTTTAGCTTTTTTTGCTGAATCAACTGAATCAGTTTTGAACCTTCTTCACCAGGATCAAAAATAATACACTCTTGTTCATTTGAAAGCAGGTAGCAATTTGTTTGCAAAGGGCCGAGCGGTATTTGGTTCCATTTCACTTCTATTCATCTCCATTAGTTTCATTATCTAGTATCATCTTACACTACTTCACATCATAATTTAAGATGTGCTTTCAAAAATAAGGTCCCTCATGTGTTGGTTAACGCTCGAGCTCTTATGTAAATGTTAGTTCCGCTTTAAGGTCGGCGGTAAGCATAATTAGGACTGAACCTTTTTCCACGATCCTTTAAAAATGGATATTGTTACACAAAGTGATCACTAATAATCTCGACAAATGGAATAAAAACCATTAAAATAAGAGCGAACGCAATCTTTCTACATATTTATAGGTAGATTTTATACACCTCTGGGCATTCTAAAGTTCAGTGGTCCAAAAGAGTAGTATTCAGATTGAACAAAGGGGGCATAACGATGGTTTTAATGGTTGTTTTAGGCTTAGTTGCGATTCTAGGCATAATCGGTACAATTTCCTCACTTAAAGAAAGAAATATTCTTGGAATCATTTTTGGCGGAGGCAGCGCGCTTGTCTTTGGATGGTTTACAGTGATGACGTTAATTAACAGCGGTTTCCCAGTTGCACACTAAGTACACAAATAGGGTAAACAAAAGAGCATGGATCACCATGCTCTTTTGTTTACCTTTTTTATTGTTTAAAAAGCGGATAGACTTCTTTACCATTCATATCAATTATGTTTTCGAATTGATACCCGTATAAACACCAATCTTGATTCTGTGAACAGCTTAAAGGCTCATTTTCGAGCTGAGTCATTTCTTTTTCTTGTGTACCCGTCTTCCAATTGAAAGAAAGTAAGCTAAAGCTTCCTGTGTATTGATCGACATTTCCAGCTTTATCCGGTGCAAAGGTTAAAAGAGTTTGTTTTGTTTCATTATAATCATAATAAGGAATCAACCAATCCGAGAAGTTTTTTAAATGCGGTATTTTAAATGCCGCAAGTGATTGATTTTTTTCATTATAGAACGTATAAGTAGCCTTGCTGAATGTTTCGCTTTCGTCTCGAATGACAAAATACGAATGTTTCATTTTCTTAAAATAAATAATATCAAGCATGATGCCTTTTTTCTGTGCATCTGCCAGATTTTGCTTAAACAGCGGTGCAGTTAGATTAGGCTGCTCTTCATTCCAATCTAAATACCAAATCTCATCCTTACTGCCCCATTGTAAAAAAGGCTGTGGTGCTTTTACCGTTTCCAAGCTTTTCTTTCCACCATTAACAATATAACTTGTATATGACCAATCTCTATTAAATCCAGACAAAAAAAGTGTGCCTGGTTCATAGATATTCCATTCATAGGTCAATTCCACAGACGGGATTGAGAAGGAATATTGAACATCGCCGGTATGTGTAAGTATGACAAGACTGGCGGTATCCGCAGTCGAAGCAGTGTGTACAAGAACAAAAGATTGGTCGGGACTGATTGAAACATCAATAATCTGCTCTGCAGGATAATGAAATTCTTCTCCTGCCTTTTCAGTCATTTTCCACGTCTTTATGACTGCTTCTTTACGATTTGATTGCTGAACACTATACAAAATGGTTTCGTTATCCAGCCAACCATATACTTTATCAACTTTCTCACTTTCGATAACGGGAATCTTCAGATTATCAGGGTCAGTTAATGGTAAAGATTCTTGCCGGGGGTTATCTTCTACAGGCTCCTTGTGAGTGATTTCTGACTCGCAGGACGTTAAAAGAAATAAGCTGGAGAGTAATGCCATAGACAGAATTAAGCGAACAGTCCATATAGACATCACGAGCTGCTTCAACTGGCAGTGTGATGTTTCTTCAACGTTAATCTCTCACACCCCCTATTGAAAAGCGCAAGCAGCTTCAACCAGCAATAACAAGTAACCTTCCCTAACGAAAGGGAATAGCTAATGCTGTGCAAGTATCCATCTTGCGACCATTCTTTCGCTTTAATTATAAAACAAAAAAGTTCAGAATGCCCTTAAAATCAAGAAAAACATAAAAAAATCCTCATAAGAAAAAAAGTCCAGAAATATTTCTTCTGAACCTCTAGTCCCTCTCTAGATAAAAACGTAATAAATCTCCCTGAACTAACTGATCAGACAGTGCTAGCTCCTGTTTCGCTTTATCCATAAATGGCTCGCAATAGGAAATATCAATCAACTTTCCCGTTTCTTTTTGATAACAAGTATCAGTGGTATAGACGTATTCTGAAGTAATAAAGGATCCGTTTCTAAGGACAGCAAAATCCAATTTGTCTTCTGCAAATAAATCGTTTCCAAACTGCAGCTTGTTCTCCGTCTTCAATCCAAGTAAATGAAGAATTGTCGGCTCCAAATCGATTTGCCCAGATACCTTATCAATCGTTTGCCCGGTTTGACCCGGAATATGAATAATCAATGGTACCCGCTGAAGCTGAACCGTCTCAAAAGGAGTAATTTCCCGCTGAAGAAACTGCTCAAGGGATTCATTATGATTGTCAGATATTCCATAATGATCCCCATACAAGACGATAACTGAATGTTCGTATAAATTCGTTTCCTTTAAATCCGTGATAAACTGCTCAATCGCTTCATCCATGTAGCGAACCGTAGGGAAATAGCGGTTTAATGTTTTTGATGCGGATGTATATTCTGGAATACTTCGATCTTCTCTGTCTAACGTAAAAGGAAAGTGATTCGTCAATGTAATGAACTTTGCATAAAACGGTTCCGGCATTGCTTGTAAATGGGCAATCGACTGCTTAAAAAAGGGCTTATCTTTTAGTCCCCAGTTTACTGAGTTAGCCGCATTGATTCGATAAGCAGTATTGTCATAAAAGTGTTGATATCCCAGGGACTGGTACATTAAATCACGATTCCAAAAGCTCTTATTATTGGCATGCAGTGCTGCTGTATAATAACCTGCTTCGTTTAGAATAGCGGGTGATGCTTGAAAAGTATTCTGCGCATGAGTAAAGAATACCGCGCCTCTTCCTAATGGATAAAGTGAATTTTCCACTAAAAATTCAGAATCAGACGTTTTTCCCTGACCAGTTTGCTGATAAAAATCGGTGAAATAATAGCTCTCCTTTATAAAAGCATTCAGAAATGGGGTGATTTCCTCACCGTTCATACGCTCGCCGATGACAAAGTTTTGAAGTGATTCCATAGAGACCATGATTATATTCTTATCTGATGCCGCTCCAAAAAGCTTTTGATTTGGTTCCTTTTGATTTGCTTGTATATAGTTCTCAATATCGGTTAAACGACTGCCATCGGCAAGGGCCCGCTGTGCAGATGTCTTCGATTGCAAATACGCATCATATAAATGATAATGATACGTTCCAATATTCTTCACTAACATTTCGCGGTCAAAACTCCGTGTCAACAACTGCGGACGTGCTAGTTCCGCCATCCCTAAATGAATAAAGGTAATACTAAGAACAAGCATAGTAAAAACCTTACGTTGTTTACTGGTATAGCTCCGAGTGACTTGCTTCCTTTGTATAAAGAAAAGCAAAATAAAAAAGTCTGCAAAGTAAAGAAAATCTGAGTAGTTGATTAATTCCTTTACACTGCCTCCCAAATCATTCATATTGCTGGTTTGAAACAAAACCGGCAGCGTTATGAAGTCAGAAAAAAACGGTAAAAAATGATATTAGCTAATAAAATAACGGTAAGAATAAAGTTAACGGACAACAAATAGAGGATTTGTTGTCTATTTTTTAATAGCAGACTGATTCCGAGAACAAGTAATAAAAAGCTAAGGGGATTAATAAACAAAATGAGGGCTTGCAGCCAATTATCGATGCTTATTTCAAAGCTTGTTTGATAGGCAATGTATGTTTTTAACCAAAGAAAGCATACAGAGAGACCAAACAGCGAAGGCTTAAACATAAATAGAAATCGTTTCAACTTGTTCCCCCTTGCTTGTCTGTTATTCTAAATCATCACCCCTCTATTGTATCCCCAACCATGAAGAATGAGTCTTGATCAAGAATATAATTTTTTAACAAGCCAAGCTGCACCAATTACACCAGCGTCATTGCCAAGAGTAGCAATGCTAATACTTGTTGATTTACTCACACGCTTAAATGCAAAACGCTCAAAAGCCTCTCTTACTGGAGCTGCCAATTGTTCACCTGCTCGTGAGACTCCGCCCCCGATGACAATTTTTTCAGGATTCAGTGCATTTGCGGTATGAGAAAGTGCCATGCCTAAATAAAAACTTACCTTGTTTATAACTTCATTAGACAGCAAATCTCCCTCCGCTGCGCAAGCGAATAGCAGCCGTGAAGATAAAGGTTCTCCTGCATTTATCTTTTGTTGTAAGATTGAATGGCCATCGTCCGTTGAAAGTGCTTCATTAGCTAGTCTGACAATACCCGTAGCGGAAGCAACCGTTTCAAGACAACCACTCTTGCCGCAATTACAAGGCGCTCCGCCTTCAGGAACCACCGTAATATGACCAATCTCTCCTGCTGCACCGCTCGCACCTTGGACAAGCATGCCATTAGCGATTACACCGCCGCCCACACCCGTTCCGAGCGTTACAGCAATTAAATCTTTTGCCCCATTTCCTGCACCTTTCCACATTTCACCCAGTGCGGCCAAATTGGCATCGTTTTCAACAACTGCAGGCAGGGAGGTTTCTACTTCTAATAAATCCTTAAGCGGGTAATCAACCCATCCCAAATTAATAGCTTCATAAATGGACCCATTACTTCCATCAACAGGACCAGGAGCACCCATTCCTATTCCAAGCAGCTGGCTTTTGACCATTCCTAATTCTTCTAGCTTTTCATCAATGGTCTTCGCAATATTCGTAGTAATATACTTTCCGTTTTCCGAAATATCCGTAGGAATCTCCCATTTGTGAAAGATTTCTCCGTATTTACTAATAATCGCAAGCTTTGTTGTTGTTCCGCCTAAATCGACACCCATCAGCCATTTATCCATTATCGTCACCTTTTTTCATTTTTTCTGTTTCTTTTCTAAGGTAATATGATGCCTTAATAACAGGATCGCTGTTTGATAATCCTTTATATCAATCATCTGCATCTGGTATAATTCGCGAATTTCAGCTTCCATTAGCTCATACTCCGCGACCCTGTCTCCTAAATAAACAAAAAAACCAAAACGTTTTAAAAACTGCTGTATATCATAGATTGTTTTCATCTCATCGACCTCTTTTAAGTCTGAATCATACTAGTAAAGTATAAGCGATATAAGTAAGAACTCTCAAGTACTATAACTATCATAAATAAGTGGACAATCACATATCCTTTAGCATTCAGTGAGTTTGGAGGCGAATGATGAAAAAGCGTGTGGTGTATATGGCCATCTTCATGGCGGTTATTATTTCTTTTTTACTTTATACGTATCAACCTGCCAAGGAAACCATTAATTTTTTTCCGATTGACCCCTCACTAAGCTTTCAGAGCGCTTCAACACATCTTACTGCCAGTGAATCGGGTAAGAGATATAATCTAGCCTTACGTGTTGAATCATCGCTCAAAGAGCCTGTATTTCTTCGTCAGGATATTGCCCTGCTTTATAAAAATGGGAAACTGATTAAGGTATTAAGAGACTGGAAGCAAAACACCGCATATCTTTCACAGGAGGACCGCCAAAAGCAAAGTGAGAGCGGAATTTTTCAGAATGTCAGCTTTCATTTTGCTGAAGCACATCCAAATAACAAATATACCAGTGTGCAGACCATGACAGATGCTCATCTCTATATTATTCACTCCAAAACAGATCCATTTCAATCGTTTGCCAACCCTATTTCAAATGACCAAGGCGAGTGGAAAACAGCCCTTGATCGAAATCTAGAAGCAGTAACGCAGCACGCACTTACCAATGGTTTGAATGCCTTTAAGCTGGATGAAAAACGCTACACTGTTCTCCCGCTGACGTCTTTACCCTCAGAACATAAAATGTTTTTCGCGTCTTTTCCTCCCGCTCGTCAGCAGGAAATTATCGGCAGGCTTTGGGAAGGTCTTTACAAGAACTATATTCTTGGTATAAAAAAAGAGGACGGCACCGTGGTCGAGCCACAAAATAGTACCATTCCTCTTTTATTACTTGATAGTAACCATCGTGAGCTGTTCATCTTACTTACCGCTGGAGATGGAACACCACTCTTATTAAAGCAGCAGCTATAACCCTTTAATTTTTTCTATAAGTTCTTGATAGCGTTTATCCTCGGGGTTAAGCTCTGCTGCTTTCTCAGCCTGCTCTAACCCCAGTTCAAGCTTATTTTGTTCAAGATAGATGACAGCTAAATAGTAATGCGCATCAGGAAAGTCAGGCTTCTGTTCAATCGCTTTTACGTTATAAACTTCTGCCTGTTCAAGATTTCCTGCTTTTGCTTCAATCGTAGCTAAATAAAAATAAGAATAAGGGGCCTCACTAAAATCTTCCGTATACGCTGAAAGCATTTGTTTTGCCTTTTCAATTTCACCTTTTTCTTCATAATCAGCAGCCACGACCGTCATAATTTGATCATTGCTTTCTGAGGCTTTAGGCTGACTAAACCCATAATGAAGAAGGAAAAAGGTTAAACCGACTGTTACAACAGCAAAAACCAGCTGTTTAACTAGCTGTTTGCTTTTTGGCAGATTCAGAACTCCGGAAGCTAAGAAGCCGCCAATTAACCCGCCAATATGTCCAGCATTGTCAACATTGCCGACAGAAAAGCCATAACCCAAATTAATAACAATTAAAACAACGACATTCATTCCCATGGTTCTCATGAACAGCTTTGGATGCGAAAGTCCAAAATACAATAAAGCACCGAAACAGCCGAATACCGCACCGCTTGCTCCAGCTGAAACTGTTGGAGACATGATAAAGCTCGCCACTACTCCTGCAAACCCAGCAAAGACATAAAGAAGTAAAAAACGCGTCCTTCCAAAGATTCTCTCTACTTCAGCTCCAATGAAATACAACGAAAGAGTATTCATCGCTAAGTGGAAGAAACCGATGTGTATCACCATCGGTGCGAAAAAGCGCCACCACTCTCCCTGAAGCATGAGCGGTGTATACTTAGCACCAAAATCAATTAATGTTTTCGTATTCGTACTGCCGCCGCTGAATTCCATGATTATGAAAACCGCAATCTGTATGGCCATTAATATATAAGTAAAAAACGGCTTCCCCTGTTGGAAAAGTTGTTGCTCTTGTTTAGCCATTTTTACTGATTCAGCCAATGCGGATTGTTTAATTTCGTCGATTTCTTCTGCCTGTACCTCGCCAGAACCCGGAAGTTCAATGGATAGCGATTTAGAAAGGATCTGTTGAAGTTCCTCAATTCTTTCATTAAACGCATCTGTTTCCAAAATAAAGGTATGGATGGTCGTTTTATTATTAATGGTTGGCTTCCGAGTAAATTCATAGTCATCCACTGGTGCAAACGAAGTAACATATATATTGAGAACCTCAAGAGGTTTTTTATACAGTTTTTGTCTGATTTTTTCACCATTAAGGCTTGTTCTTTCAATATCTCGATTTAACCAGCTCGCCCAATCAAGATCATGCCGCATCAATCGTATCACAGGGTGTTTTTTTTCATGTGTATTTTCCAACCAAATTTCTTGGTGATTTTCTGTCAAGGTAATGATTCTATAGCCATATCCGGCAGAAAGTTTCTTGATCATCGACCAAAAAAGATAATCCTCATTTAATCCCAAAGCTTTCCCCACTTTCTATTTCTCCCTTTTCTCAATGTCACCGTTTTCTAGTACTCTTTAATGATAGACGAAAGTCACCAAAAAGTAAAAATCAAAAACGTCTGAATAGTCTATGAAGAACAAGATAATAAATGACTGTCCAGTAGTTTGCCTCTCATCTCCTAGACAGCAAAAAGGCCTTATCATGTCGACAAGACCTTTTGTAGTCACTTAATTCCAAAGTCCTTCTGAGCTGAGCTGAATACGGAATGCATCATTTGATTTCTCATAAACGGCAGACTCAATGATCCTGAAACAAGCATTTTTCGTAACCAGGGATTAGATAACACGGTGTTCATTAGTTTATATCGATAACGATAGCCATAGTAAATCGCTGTTCCAATCATGATTATTCTTATTATTGTTTTCAATTGATTTCATCCCTCCTCACACGTAGTTTGTCAGGGATGACTATTTTTAAACTGGATATGTATTCCAAATTTATTCCGTTTCGTTTTTCAGACATTTGAAGATTTGTTCCTCGGTGATAATCTTACCAATTGGGAGGTCATGGTTTTCAGTGGGGAAATGCGTAATTACCTGCTCTTTAAAAGCCAATGAAAGGGTGTTACCGGTATATCTTGAAAGATATCTGTCATAATACCCCCCGCCAAATCCAAGACGGTGACCCCGCACATCAAAAGCTAATCCTGGTACAATGAGTAAATCGAGTTCTTCTGGGGGTACATAAACTGTTTGATCGACACGAGGTTCTAATAATCCAGAATAAACACATTCAAGCTGAGAGAAATCTGTTAAGATTCTAAAATCCATCTGCCTTAGCTGTGCCTCGCATTTAGGAACTGCGACCTTTTTTCCCTGATTCCATGCATGAGCGATAATTGCTTTGGTCTCTACCTCTGGGAAAATCGATACGGTAATCCCGATTATTTGGGCCTGCCGCCATTCGCTCTCTTGGTACAAGCTTTCAGCGATGCATGCTGACCGCTTGCAATAGTCTGACTGAGACATGGTTTGTAACAGTTTCTTCATACATGTCCGAACGTTTCTTTTAGAATCCATTCTTAATCCTCCTTAAAAAACATAAAAAAAACAACAGGAAAAATCCTGTTGTTTACTTTGTTTCACGGTGGACCGTGTTACGTTTTTCTCTAGAGCAATATTTTTTAAGCTCAAGACGATCGGGATTGTTACGTTTATTTTTTTTAGAAATATAGTTACGGTCTCCACATTCAGTGCAAGCTAACGTAATATTCACGCGCATGTGTATTTCCCTCCAAACATATTGACATTTTCACATAAGACTTTTATATGATAGCATTTTTCTCAATCAAATGCTAGTATGTTTTTTAGGAAGAATGATAACTATGCAGAAATATTTATATTGCTAGGCTATCTGCTTGGCTAAGCAGCTCGGTATGAAGGATTTTAGCTTCTTCTTTTGTTGCCGAATGAATGACCCATGCGATGGCTTCAATACATTCTTGCGGCATAATTTCTGTTTCTAATGAAAAAACACTTGTGACTTCCCCCCGTGCCAATGGTGAGTAGAGAAGAAGGCCTTCCTTAAGCGATTTAAAGCACCCATGCTGATAGAGACTTCCTTTTCCCTGAATACAGTATTGAGAAATCCCTCTCCCTCTGACGACCCCGCCAAGCAGCGCAATTGATTGTTGACCGACATGAAGAATGGCTTGTTCATGCGGACTATAAAAGGCTACAGCTTGTCTTTCTTGTGCATTTTCGTAATGACAGACAATCTTTGGAGTAATGATGGCATTTGAGCGGTTATTAATCGTAAATTTTATAAACGAAATTTCCTTTTTACTATATGATTGACTAAACGAACGTATTTCCCCCTGGTTCTCGGAAACATTATCCTCCTCACGATACCAATCAAAGCTGCCATCCATCCACAATCCAGCCCTTAAATTTCTCCGGTAACCCTCTCGCTCCGCTGTTTTATAAGCCGATAATGTACTCATTAGCTAACCCCCTCCTGTTTGTAAGCGCTTCAAATCGTTCGAATGGCAACTTCAGCAGACAATTTCATATTTCCACCAATGCATAAACAGTAATAATAAACTAATAAAGGAAAACTATTCCTTTTTGATGTATTAATCGTAGCATCTATCTACATTTTGAACAATAAACACATTTTGTCGATTTTTCTCCGTTGTCTATGCATAGCGACTTAAATGCAAAAATTTTTTTTATTTTCCTTACTTTCTTTACATTACTGAAGACTTTCGACAAATTCCTTCCAGAAATCGCTGTAGTTGCAAGGAAATATACCCCTTTTTTCGAAAAATGTGTATGATAGATTTAGATCAAGAATACAACAGCTGAGGTGAAACAATGAATACACTTTTACTAAGCCTTCTTTCACTTGCCATTATCCTTTTTATTGCTGCTTTTTTTAAGAAGGATCGGGTAGCTAAACTAGAAGAAGACTTGGAACAACTTACACTTACCCATATGCAGGATATCTATCTATTAAAGAAAAAGATTAAAATTCTTGAAGAAGAATTTTTAGTAGAAGATTTCCCTATGTCCCCCTTGCCTGCACAAAAAACAAAGAAACAACAGGCGCCAATTAATGAAATTCTTAAGAATCAAGTTCTATCTCTCTATCAACAAGGACTTTCTCTCAAGCAAATTTCTGCCCAATCAACTCTCTCAACAGAGATCATTACAGAAATCATTGAAAAGTCATTGAGAGGTTCTACTTATGAATAAAGCAACGATACAGGCATTTGCTGCCGGCATTACCTTTTCTACAGCCATCATCACTGGCTATCTGTTTTTCCTTGAACCAGAGGAAACCGCGCATGAAGTAACAGTCGTAGAAGCAACGGCACTTCTCGAGAAAAAAGGATATACGATTGAAGACCCGTCACAAATTGAGAAGAAAAAAACAGTTGAACAACCTAAGCCTAAGGCTGAAAAAGTGGAAAAAGCCATCAACTATAGCCTGACAATCAAGCCAGGGATGACTTCCCAACAAATAGCCAATAAGCTCGTCAACGAACACATCATCCTTAACGCTGAAACGTTAACTAATTACTTACGAAGAGATAAACTCCACGACCATATTCAGGTCGGTACCTTTATCCTCTCCAAAGAAATGTCCATTGAACAAATCGCAAAAACCATTACCAAATAAATACAAAGCATTTCAGACTGTCGAGAACCCTCGACAGTCTTTTTTGTTGTATAACACTTTTTGGCTGTTTCCAATAACAATGGCCACATCACAACGATGTGGCCAGCTGATCGAGTTTTTTCAGTCATTGAGGTCCAGGTATCTTCCCCGTACAAGATAATAAATGTTTTCCGCAATATTGGTTGTATGATCTGCTGTCCGTTCAAGGAAACGAGCTATTAAGGATAGCTGGGTTACCTGTTGGATATTTTCGTGAGATAGCTTTAGGAGTTCTTTCATGCACTGTCCATATAGGATGTCGACTTTGTCATCCATGAAGACAATTTTCCTCGCCAGTACCACATCGTCGTCTTTAAATGCCTGAATGGATAAATTCATCATTTCAAGTGTGACATCATGCATTTCCTTATACAAAGTCAGCGGCATTATAAACGGTTTTTCACCAATCCGAATAGCTGCCTTTGCAATATTTACGCCAAAGTCGGCCATTCGTTCAATATCAGAAGCGATTTTAATTGCCGCAATAATTCGCCTTAAATCAATGGCCACGGGTTGTTGTCTAGTAATTAACTGGATGGCAAATTCGTTAATTTCTTCTTCTAACAAGTCTGCTCGTTCGTCTCGTTCAATGATTTCAAGAGCCAGCTCCATGTCTTGCTTCTCAAGCGCTTCAAATGATCCCCGAATGGAATGAGCTGCACATGCAGATAGTTCAATCAGCATGTCCTTTAATTCCTGTAATTCTAATTCAAACTTCTCCCTAACGACCATGCACACTACCTCTTTTCTAAAATGAATTAACCAAAACGTCCTGTTATATAATCCTCGGTTCGTTGATCATTTGGCTTCGAGAAAATGGTATTCGTCTCATCAAATTCAATGACTTCTCCATTTAGGAAAAAAGCTGTCCTGTCAGAAATTCTTGCTGCTTGCTGCATATTGTGAGTGACAATAATTATACTGAAATCCTTTTTCAATTCTTGAACGAGTTCTTCCACCTTAAGTGTGGAAATAGGATCCAGAGCGGATGTTGGTTCATCCATTAAGATTACATCGGGCTCAATCGCAAGGCAGCGGGCGATACAAAGCCGCTGCTGCTGTCCGCCGGAAAGTCCATAGGCATTTTCATGCAGACGGTCCTTCACTTCATCCCAAATAGCTGCACCCCGCAAGCTTTTTTCAACAATCTCATTTAACAGCTTCTTATTTTTAATGCCATGGATTTTTGGACCATAGGCAACATTTTCATAGATTGACTTAGGAAACGGGTTCGGTTTCTGAAAGACCATTCCGACTTGTGTCCGCAAATCTTCAGCCTTGTATGATTTATCAAGGATATTACGGCCCCGGTATGCAATCGTGCCGGAAGTTCGGACACTGGGAACCAGCTCACTCATTCGGTTCAGCGTTTTAATGTACGTTGATTTCCCGCAGCCAGATGGCCCAATGATTGCTGTCACTTCATTCTGATAGATGTCTAGATTAATATTTTTTAGTGCTTGGGTTTCTCCATACCATAAATTTAATCCCTTTGTTTCATATACTTTTTCTTTTTGAGTAAGACTTTCGTTTCTACCATGACTGTCTTGTTGTTTTTCCTTGGTTAGTACAGCATTCATCGACAAATCCTCCTCTTTATATCTCATATCCTAGTAGCGTTTTTGGAACTTATTTCGTATTAACACGGCGACTGAATTCATAGAGATGAGCAATACCATCAACACAATGATCCCAGCTGCTGCAACCGCTTGGAATTCCTCCTGTGGTCTCGATGTCCAGTTATAGATTTGCATAGGCAGGACTGTAAACGTGTCAAATATTGTTTTTGGCAGGAAGGCGATAAACATCGGGATGCCCACTACAACGAGCGGCGCTGTCTCTCCAATTGCCCGAGAGAGAGCCAAAATCGCTCCAGTGATGATACCGGGAATCGCTGCTGGCAGTACTACTCTGACGATTGTCTGCCACTTTGTTGCCCCCATAGCGTATGATGCGGCACGAAGATCTTTAGGTACTCCTCGAATGGCCTCCTGACCAGCTACGATAATAACAGGAAGAATGAGCAGACTCATTGTAAGTCCAGCTGCAAGGACCGATTGGCCCATCGCAAACGCTCGGACGAAAATGGTTAAACCCAATAACCCAAACACAATCGAAGGAACCCCTGCAAGATTGGAGATATTTATTTGAATAAACGTCGTCATTTTATTTTTAGGTGCATATTCTTCTAAATATAACGAGGTCCCTACTCCAAGTATCAGCGTAACAGGTGTGACAACCCCCATCAGCCAAATCGTCCCGGTTAGCGCTGCTTTAATACCAGCCTCTTCGGGTTTTCTTGAAGCAAAATTCGTAAAGAAGTCCATCGATAATGAGCCGATTCCTTGAGTGAATATTCGATAGAGCAGCACACCTAAAACGAATAAGCCAAACATTGTTGCTAAAAGAAACAGTACCTTAAAGATAAGATTCAGTAAGATTCTTCCTGTCATTCTCCGGCTGACATTTTCTTTATTGATTAATCTATCCATTAGTATTCCTCCCTGAACTTACGGGATATAAATTGAGCAAGGATATTCATGAGAAGAGTGAAAACAAACAACGTCATTCCGACTGCGTAGATGCTATAGTAAATGGTCGTTCCGAACCCTGCATCTCCCGTGCTAACCTGAACGATATAAGAAGTCATTGTCTGAATGGATGAGGTAACATCCATATTCATAGAAGGTGTTGACCCCCCAGCCACTGAGACAATCATCGTTTCACCTATGGCTCTAGATAAGGCAAGAACCACTGAGGCAATGATTCCTGATAGAGCAGCCGGAAGAATTACTTTAATGGCTGTCTCAAACTTCGTAGCCCCCATCGCATAAGCTCCTTCACGAATCGAACGAGGTACTGAGGACATTGCATCTTCTGATAATGAAGCAATCATTGGGATAATCATGATTCCTACCACGATTCCAGGACTGAGTGCATTAAAGATCTCAAGCCCCGGGAATAAATCGCGGAGAAGAGGTGTTACAAACGTTAAAGCGAAGAAACCATAGACAATGGTCGGAACGCCGGCAAGGATTTCTAACAACGGCTTAATGATTCTTCTTGCCTTCTCCGAAGCGTATTCACTCAAATAAATGGCTGATGCGAGTCCAATTGGAACAGCCACTAGAGCCGCAATGAACGCAATTTTTAAGGTTCCAACGATAAGCGGCATAATTCCGTATGATGCTGCTGTAGCTGAAAATGGATACCATTTATCTGCTGTAAAAAATTCGATAATGGAAACTCTTTCAAAAAAAGTAAATGTTTCAAATACTAAGGTTAGAACAATCCCGACTGTTGTTAAAACAGAAATGGCTGCCGTTATCAATAATAAAAACGGGATGATTTTTTCAACATTCCACCGCTTATTTTTTTGTTGTTTTTTTTCAAAAATCATTTTCTGTATTGATTGTTCACTACCATGGTTCACAGCCATACCGATAAACCCCTCCCTGCCACGAAAGCATAAGTATGAAAATGCTAATGCTTTCGCAAAACTATCATCCAAGTTAAATCAGGGCAGCTAAACGCCGCCCTGCCGTTTATTATTTCTCGAGTTCCTTAAGTTTGTCTAAATCTGTTTGGTAATCTTCCTCAGGAAGGCTTACGTACCCAACTTCCTCTGAAAGATCTCCAGCATGCTCAATGGTGAATTTTGCAAACCCAGCTACTTGTTCTTTATCAGCAACCGCCTTATTGGCTATATATGTGTAGAGAGGACGGGAAAGCGGCGCGTATTCACCCGTTTTAATCGTTTCATGAGTCGGTTCCACAGCACCGCTTCCGTTATCAACTTTTACAATTTTTAGTTTATCTTTATTTTCAGCGTAATAGGCAAATCCGAAGAACCCGATTGCATTCTTATCACCTTCAACACCTTGAACAAGGACATTGTCATCTTCTGAAAGGGTTGCATTCGAGACGATGGGTTCTTCTTCTAAAATTACTTCGTTAAAGTAATCATATGTTCCTGAATCTGTACCCGGAGAATAGAACTTAATCTCTTCTTTAGGCCATTCAGCGCGGATATCAGACCATTTTTTAACTTTTCCGTTATCATCTTTCCAAAGTTGCTTTAGTTCATCAACTGTAAGATGATCGATAAAATCATTCTCTTTATTAACGACAATCGATATGCCGTCGTAGGCAATTTTTAATTCGGTATAATCGATACCCTTTTTCTCAAGCTCTGCTTTCTCTTCATCTTTTATCGGACGCGATGCATTTGTTAAGTCCGTTTCACCGGCGATAAACTTCTTAAATCCGCCGCCAGTACCTGATGCACCGACACTTACTCTTACGTTTGGCTGGACGCCCATATATTCTTCAGAAACAGCCTCCATGATAGGGAAAACAGTAGAAGATCCATCAATCGCAATCTCACCGTTTAATTGATTGGATGATGATGCGTTTGTATCTCCTTCGTTCGAACCACACGCTGCCGATAAAGCAACCACACCACTTACCATTGCTGTTAAAGCCCAAAACTTAAACCGTCTCATTCTTTTTCCCCCTGAAAGATTAGTTGTTTTGTCCTACAACCCAAGAATACCGTTCTCCTGTAAAGGAGGTTTTAATTGATTGTAAATGTTCAGTAAATTAGTGTAATTGATTTGTAAACACTCAAACAAAAAAGCTGTCGAGATGTATCTCGACAGCTTTTCACTATATTTCTATTTATTCCTCTTCAGTATGATCGACTTTCGTATCGACTGATTGTTCCGTAGTTTTTCCCTTAGCACGTTCTTCTTTTAGTTCGAAGTATTTGTCAAGGATAGCTGCGCCAATTTCTTTATTCATAGAATGACCGGAGTGACCTTGGTATGCCCACGGCACTACAACCGCATAGGCAACTTCAGGTTTTTCCGAAGGCGCATAACCGACAAGCGTTAAATTCATCGTATCTTGTGGTTCATCATATTTCTTACGATTTGGGCCATCATAAAACGCTTGTGCTGTACCAGTTTTGGCTGATGACTCATACTTTTTATTGCCAAGGTATATATAAGCAGATCCACCCTGTTCTTGTGCAACCATATGGAATCCCTTTTGAACTCGTTGAACCCATTCATCCTTCATCTCTAATTTATTTAAGACAACTGGTGAAACTTCTTCAACAATCGGACCTAATTGGTTATTATCATCAACAGGCTTACGAATTTCCTTGACTAGATGCGGCTTCATTCGATTCCCGCCATTAGCAATAGTTGATACATATTGGGCCAGCTGCATTGGGGTATACGTATCATACTGACCAATGGCAAGGTCCATTAGTTTACCTGGGTTTGTTTCCGTTCCTTTGAAACCAACCATTTCATTTGGAAGATCAATTCCTGTACGAACCCCGAGTCCGAATTGATTAAATGATGTTCGAATGGTTGAAAAAGCAGATTGGTTTATACTTAGTGGTTCATTCGGAACATAATTTCCTCCGGCGATTTTGATTGCTGTCCGGAACATGTAGACGTTGGAAGAAACCTTTAATGCGGTTAAATCGTTAATATTCCCAAAGTCTTTATACGAACCTTTAGGCGGGGTATCTTTAATACGAATTTTCGTATCATACCAATAGCTATTTGGCTGTATCGCACCCGTTTGGTATCCAGTTAAGACAGTAGCGCCTTTAACTGTTGAACCCATCGCGTAGGATGTGGTGATATTTCCAAGCGCAAAATCCTGGATTTCGCTTTTTCCAGTTTTCGGATTCTTTCCATATTGCTTCCCAGCCATAGTTAAGACTTCCCCCGTAGAGGGATCCATCATCACGACAAACGCACGATCAAGAAATTGTGTGTTCCCAAAACTTTTCTTTTCTTTCAATTGCTTTTCGATAATTTGTTCGGTTGCCAGTTGAAGGTCCATATCAATGGTAAGAACCATATCTTTCCCACGCGATCCTTCAGTAATAGTAGTGGATTCAATGACATTTCCAGCCTTATCCGTCACATTTTTCACTTTAGCCTTTTGTCCCTGTAAGACATCCTCATATTCTGCTTCAAGATAACTCTTTCCTACGCGGTCATTTCGGCTATAATCGCGGGCCAAATAATACTCAAGACTTTCACTTGGCAGTCCTTCTTCAGAAGAAGATACTTTACCAAGTACAGACTTTAATGTCTTATCAAATGTGTAAGCCCTCTTCCAGTCAGTCGTAATTCCGACACCTGGCAATGAATCCAAATGTTCACTGACTGTTGCATATTCCTCCGTAGATACCCCGTCATTTTTAACAATTTGAGGAGTCAAAGCATAACCACTGCTGAATTCACGGTAAATGGCAAGAACTTCAAGCTCAGAGTCCAGAGACTTCAGTTCCTCCTCCGTAATTCTTGATAATTGGATTTTATACAAATCAGCTTCTGTCATTTCATTTTCAGAAACCTTTATTCGCTCTTTTTTTGTTATTTTTTTCTCTGCCAGCTCCGGATTTCTAAGAATCCAAAAGTCTTTTTTATCTCGTTCTGTTACTTTATTGGTCTCTTTTTCAATTAAGACCGCCAGCTTTTCAGCTGTTTCAAGCATTTCACTTGTCTTTGTTCCTTGCTTCCTTGTATACGTGATTGCATTAAGCGGTTCATTATCGACCATAACCTTTAAATTACGATCGAGCATTTTTCCCCTTGGTACAGGGTTATTAACCGTAATTTCCTCTGTCCGTTCAATTTCACGCCGATAATCATCACCATATACAATTTGGACAATACCTAGTCGTAAAATAAGTGCTGAAAATAACACAAAAACCATAAAGAAAAGCATATTTAGCCTAAAAGGAACATGCGTCTTTTTCTTCTTATTTTTCTTCACCTGAGTGCACACTTCCTTTTTCATCTCTAATCCAAATACTTATTCTTATTCTATATAAAAAAAATATTCTTTTCTACCTTTGTGTTCTTTAATTACAGCAAAAAAAGCCTGTCAGCACTAGAAATCCTTGATTTCACTGCTGCAAGCAATTAATTAGAAATGTTTTCCTGAAATAATTAACCTTCCGCACGATGACCGATTGGTTTGATCTTTCGTACAAACAAATAAATAAGTGTATGCCCGGCTCCAACAATTAGTAGAAAATACGGCAAGCTTATCGCAGGATCAAAGAAATAAACAACAGCGATAAAGCCTAGCAGCGAAACCACTCGTCCCATTTGAATATACATTTCACGTACAACGATATACTCAATCCTCATTTCTGCGGCATTCCAGGCTGTTCCAATGATATCGTAGGTAAGAGATGTATACGGAACTAAAAGAATCGGATAAGCAATCGCGATGACCACTGCATACATAAGCATCTTCGTATAACTAACATCAAATGCAACGAGGAATACACCAGCATAAAGTAAAAGCCCTCCTGTGAGAATTGCTTTCTTTCTCATATGGGGCTTGATATAACGCGAAACAGCAAAATAAGCAATAAATGCAATAACTGAATTCAGCATACTGAAATTACCAAGTGCCAGTTCGCTGCCTGTCTTAATGAATACGAATATGGAAATCACAAACATAAAGGTTCCTTCACGCACGCCTTGAAAAAAATGAGCAAGCGTAATCAACCGCCAATTTTCATTATTTTTACGTTCTGAAAGAATCCTTAAGAATAAGTACTTTCCATTAGCCGGTCGTCTCACCAAGAAAAAGCTGAGTACGACGGCAACAGCAAATAACCCTAAGGAGATTCCGAATACTACATGATACCCGCTAAAAGCATTCATCTTAGAAATAATATATCCTGCTGTCACAGGCCCAATAATTCCTCCAAAAGAACCTAGCAGACCAAGAAACCCATTAAAAAAGTCTCTTGTTTCCGGCTCTGTAATTTCAAATGTCAGGACGTTAAATGCAAGCCAGTAAAAGCCATATCCAATCCCAAGTAAAGCCCCTAGCAGAATGATAAACCGAGTTGCATTTTCTCCGACAAATAAAACGGTCAGATAATAGAGGGCCAAAAAAATCACACCCAGCCGCAGAACGATGACTCGATCTACCTTTTTAGCTAACCTTCCAGCTAAAATAAACGTAAGCGGCTGAATGATGACAATCGTAAGATTATATAGTCCAATATCAATAAACTCGCCAGACTGTTTCCACAAGAACACATTCACAAAGGTATTTGACAACGCAATGCTAAGACTGTAAAGACCGCCGATAAGCAGCAAAAGATGTAAATCTCTTTTAACCTCGATACCGCCAGTCCATTTTTTCACAAAACCCATGCTTTAACTCCCCCTCAAACTCCCGTTTAGTGTTTGAAGAAACATGAATGATTATGTAAAACCATGGATTTTTCCAAATATTCGCTAATAATGGGCGACAAAAAAAGCCGAGAACTCCACAAGGGAATTCTCGGCTTTTAAAAAGTTACTTATTTTGCAGCGTTGTAGCGTTTTTCTGCTTCGTTCCAGTTAACAACATTCCAGAATGCGTTGATGTATTCTGGACGACGATTTTGGTAGTTTAGGTAATAAGCATGCTCCCAAACATCAAGACCAATAATTGGTGTTTTGCCTTCAGAAAGTGGTGAATCTTGGTTTGGTGTGCTTGTGATTTCAATCTCACCATTGTTTACAACAAGCCATGCCCAGCCAGATCCGAAACGAGTTGTTGCAACTTTAGCAAATTCTTCTTTGAAGCTGTCATAGCTTCCAAATTTACTTGTGATTGCTTCTGCCAATTTTCCAGTAGGCTGTCCGCCGCCGTTTGGAGAGATAATTGTCCAGAATAATGAATGGTTAGCGTGTCCGCCGCCATTGTTACGTACTGCTGTACGTTTTTCTTCTGGAACTGCATCAAGGTTAGCAACAATTTCTTCTACGCTTTTGCTAAGAAGTTCTTCATTGCCCTCAAGTGCTGCGTTTAAGTTCGTTACATACGTGTTGTGGTGCTTCGTATGATGAATGTTCATTGTTTCCTTGTCGATGTGTGGTTCTAACGCATCATATGCGTACGGTAATTGTGGAAGTTCGAAAGCCATAATAAAATATTCCTCCCTTTATGTAATTGAGTGATTACAGGCTTTATACTCGTCAGGGAATCCCATGAGCAAATATATAGCTAGTAACTTTAGATTAGCAGAGATTTCACACTGATACAAACGTTAAGCTCGTAACTGAGAATTTTTTTATTGTCAAAGTACGACAAATAGAAAATACGCAATCATAAACAGCTGAATAAGTGCCTTTGTGATTGTACCGCTGATGAAACCAACAACAGACCCTAAGCCAATTTTCCCAGCAGTTACAAGATTTGTCCGATGAACAATCATTTCAGCGATTACAGCCCCAATAAATGGGCCGACTAGAATACCAAAAAATGGGATAATAAAAGGACCGGCCAAGAGGCCAATGGTACTTCCCCAGATACCAGCTTTTGTACCGCCATATTTTTTAACACCCAGCAAATTCGCAACATAATCCGCTGCAAATAACAAAATAACGAATAAAATTTGTATCAGCCAGAAAACCCAGTTAAAAGGTTCAAATGTAAACAGCAGTCCATAAAGGATGATGCCGCCGATAATAAATAACACACTCGGGATAATCGGAAAAATCAACCCGACAAAACCAACCAAAAACACGACTGTAATTAATATCCAGTAAAGTACGTCCATCTTTATCCCTCCATTCTACTCTTCCCATTTCTTTAAAAATAAAACCTACCCTATTTTCGAATATTGAGTGTCGCTTCAGCTATATTAACGGCATGATCACCAATTCGTTCTAGGTTCGTGAGAATATCAATAAAAATAATTCCAGCTGGCGCACTGCAAAGCCCCTCATTAATCCGCAAAATATGTTTTTTTCGTAATGTACGTTCCATTCTATCTATCGTTTCTTCATTTTTAATAACTCGTCTTGCCTGATCACAATCATGATGATCCAACGCTTGAATTGACTGCTCTAATGAAAAAATAGTCAACGAAAATATTTCTTTTAAATCAGTCATGGCTGAATCGGATAAAGTAACTTTATGTGAAACTAAGTAATCCACTAGTTCGATAAGATTTTCAATATGATCGCCTACCCGTTCAATATCTCTTGCCGTATTCATCATCATTGAATTCTTAGCAGATTCAGCATGCGATAACGATGTAGAAGAGAGCCTAACCAAGTATTTTTCTATATCACGATCAAATTGATTGATGGCCTCTTCCATTCCCCTTGCTGCCTCTGCATGTATTTTCTCTCGGCTGAACAAGTAATCCTGTGCCTCTAGAAGGCCTTTCGCTGAAAGATAACCCATCCGCAACACTTCTTCCTTCGCCTGCCCAAGGGCGATTGCAGCTGACTGTTCAATAAATACAGGGTCTAGGTGAGACGTACGGTACTCAGTGACCTCACGATTGTCCCGAACGAAAGCCGTAACGATTTTCACCAAAACAGCAATGAGCGGAAGCTGAATCAGTGTATTTAAAATGTTGAAAGAACCATGAGCAAACGCCAGCGACATATGCGGGTTTAAACCAAACGCTTCTTTCATAACAGTTACAAGCAGTGCAAATGGCTGCAATAGTAATAAAAACAAAAATGCTCCTGCTGCGTTAAATAGAACATGTGCCCAAGCTGTCCGTTTAGCTGCTAACGAAGCACCAATAGAAGCAAGCAACGCTGTAATGGTTGTTCCGAGATTATCTCCAAGTAAAATCGGCAGGGATGCTTTCAGCGTAATTAAACCTTGGGCATGAAGCTCCTGCAACACACCGACCGAGGCACTAGAACTTTGAACCACAGAAGTGAACAATGCCCCGGCAATGAATCCTAGGAAAGGACTTGAGCTTATGCCTAGCATTAATTCTCGAAATTCATCAACTAAACGAAGCGGCTCGAGTCCCGCTCCCATAATCTCAAGTCCAAGAAACAAACTCCCAAAACCAAATATAGTTTGCCCCGCGTGGATGACCATTTTGTTTTTAAAGAAAAATAGAAGCAGACTGCCTAAAGCCATAATGGGCAGCGCATATTCTGAAAGCTGAAAGCCAATGATAAAAGCGGTGACTGTTGTCCCAATATTGGCACCCATAATAATCGCAATGGCTTTTTTTAAGGATAAAACCCCCGCACTTACCAGACCTACGGCAAGCACTGCAGTTCCTGAACTGCTTTGGATCAATATTGTTATCACCATCCCAGAAAGAATCCCCCGCAGCGGTGTGGATGTATAACGATCCAAAATAGTTCTTAGCCGATCACCGGCTATATTTTTAAGACCTTCACCCATGAATTTAATTCCGAATACAAAGATTCCAAGACCACCGATTAACTGAAAGATGATGACTTGGTATGGAAAATTCACAATCTCGACCTCCTGATTCCTAACAACCCTATATGTATCTCTTCTTCATTATGGATATCTCTAATTTTTTATGAAAGCTTTTCAGCAAAAATTTACACTACCTTTACATTTAAATGAAGTATATTCTTGTTTTCCTGTATGAGGATATATAAAATGAAGAAGTATTTCAAACAAAAAAAGGATGCTGTGGAAAAATGAACGTTTTTAAGCAACTAATTGTTAGTCTATATTCACCTAAAGATATTGCCGCAACTCGTCATCAAGGAATAGGCAAAACGATTTTATTCGTTTTTCTTCTTTCACTCATTTCGATTATTCCATCGGCCATTTATTTCAGTAACATGGTCACTACGGGTGTTGAGGCAGCAGAGGACATGCTTTCTTCAGGTATGCCAGATTTCGAAATCAAAAATGGTACATTGACTGTCGAAAGTAACGAGCCTTATATTCAACAGAAAGATGACTTTACCATTTTCCTCGATGGAACGGGCGAAATGACCAGTACTGACGTAGAACTTCAGACACAAAATGGGTTTGCATTGCTCAAAAATGAACTCGTCTTTGTTGCAGATGGACAATCCCAAGTTAGTCCTTATTCCGTAATGGAAGGACTTGCTGTAAATAAACAAGACTTCCAAGGTCTGGTCGACTCAGTAGATGCTTCACTCGTAATCGCCATTCCACTGGTTGTTTTAATGATTTATTTATTCAGCAGTGCCGTCTTATTTATCAAGGTTACATTGTTCGCTGTGTTTGGCTTATTATTCAAAAATTCACTACAGCGCACTCTAGGATATCGCCACCTCTGGAGGATTTGCGCCTACTGTATTACCTTGCCCACGATTTTCTTTACCATTATGGCTGCATTCCAAGCAACCGTTCCTTTTGGAAGCTTCATCAGCTGGTTCGTAACGTTCCTCATGATGTATATGGCTATCAAAGAAGTACCGCCTGAAAAAGAGATCATCAGCTAGACGGAAACAGACCCCATTAATTGTGGTCTGTTTTTTTACTGCCGAAAAATAAGCATATTTTCATTTTTCCTTCGTATAATGAGTAAAGGACAAGTCTTAGGAGGGCTGAAAATGAAACGTATGCTGTTATTTTTCACCATCTGTTTTATTCTATTTATTATTTACTATGATGTTTCAGTCGGTACTTTGCCAACAGCCATTCCCGCCGCACCCTCAAAAACTACTGACTCTGTCCCAGCAGCCACGGTTACCCTTCCTTTTACTGAAACCACAATTGCACCAGGCGATACCTTGCTTTCAATAGTTGAAAACAAGCAAGGAGGAATACCTGTTTCAATTGAACAAGTAGTAACCGATTTCAAGAAATTAAATGGGATTAACCCTGAATCCATGCAAATAGGTAAACGGTATAAAATTCCTCTATATAAGTAATGTAACAGCAAAATTAAATTCAATTCCTTGTAAGTCCTCACTATCATTGATACAATA
>NZ_AJTN02000180.1 GCF_000305495.1 Peribacillus psychrosaccharolyticus ATCC 23296
AACAGTATCCATCATNTAAGCTGCTTTAAGTGTTAACAGCCTTGCTTGTTCAATTTCAATTCGAGAATCCGCCACCCATTCAAGAATTACACCTTGCTTAGCCAAAGGTTTCCCAAAGGCCTCTCTTTTTTGTATCCGCTTACATAATGTTTCTAGAGCTTGTTCTGCAGCGCCTATTAACCGCATACAATGATGAATTCGTCCAGGCCCCAGTCTACCTTGTGCGATAGCAAAGCCTTTCCCTTCCCCCCAGATAATATTTTCTGCTGGAACTCTCACATTTTCAAAAGATATTTCAGCGTGTCCATGTGGTGCATGATCATAACCGAAGACAGGAAGAAGCCTTTCAATTTTTACACCAGGTGTATCTAAAGGAACAAGAATCATGGATTGCTGTTCATATCGGCTAGCATTGGGATCACTTTTTCCCATCACGATTGCAATTTTGCACCGCGGATCACCAGCACCTGACGACCACCACTTACGTCCGTTTATTACATACTCATCGCCCTCTTTTTCAATACGTGCTTCGATATTCGCAGCATCTGAGGAAGCAATATCTGGTTCAGTCATTGAAAAACAAGATCGTATTTCCCCATTTAACAACGGTTGAAGCCATTGAAGCTTCTGACTATCACTCCCATACCGAACAAGAACCTCCATATTGCCTGTATCAGGTGCACTGCAATTAAAGACCTCAGGTCCAATCATCGACCGCCCCATAAGTTCACACAGTGGAGCATATTCAAGATTAGTAAGTCCTGCTCCGTACTCACTTTCTGGTAAAAACAAATTCCATAAACCTGCCTTTTTTGCTCTTTCAGTCAACTCGCTCATAATTGCTGGAATACTATTCCAACGAGATTCTCCTTGATTTAACTGATCTAGATACGTTTTCTCATTCGGATAGACATGTTCATTCATAAACTGTTCGAGTTTTTCTTGTAATTTTTTCGTTTTCTCTGAATATAAAAAATCCAATGATTTCTCCCCTTTCAATACTAATTGACTAGTTAGATTATAAATTCTCTCTCAATGTAAGCGTTTCCTTTATTTTGAAGTAATTAATTAATTTGACGCTTTTTTAAGCTTCATAAAAAAAGATTGCTTTTTTCCATCCAAACTTGGAGTGGAGAAAGCAATCTTTGATCTTTAGACCTTAACTTACCCAACTATGATTTTTTCTTTTGGATAGTGGTAATTATCTGTTTTCTCCCGTCTTCCTAATATTAAGAGAAAAGAAGTAATCCCTACCCGTCCGATAAACATCAAAACCATAATAACAAATTTCCCAATATTACTTAAATCAGGCGTTACGCCCGTTGATAGTCCGACAGATCCAAATGCTGAACATACCTCAAATAAAATGTCTGTCAAAGATAATTGCTCTGTAATAGAGAGGATAAAAGTAGAAACCGTACAAAGGACGATTCCACCCATCATAACAGCGGTAGCTTTTTGGATATCATCTTCATATATTTCTCGTTTAAACACTTTAATTGTCTTTCTTCCTCGAGTATAATTCCAGAGAAATAACACCATAACAGCGAATGTGGTGGTCCGAATTCCTCCTCCTACTGAGCTTGGAGAAGCTCCAATAAACATCATTCCACTCATGACAAGCAGCGTTGGTTCTGAAAAGTCACTAACATTCATCGTTGCCAGTCCACCACTCCTTGTATTAGAAGACATAAATAGAGAATAAAAGAAGGTTTCATGCCAGCTTTTATCAACAAAAAAGCCTTTAAATTCAAGTAAAATAATTAATACTGTACCAGCAACAACAAGGGACATAAAGGTCACTGATGTAATTTTCGTAAACAAAGAAAATCTGAATTTATAGGTTCGATCACGGCTTGAAAGAAAATCCTTTACTTCAATTAAGACCGGGAAACCTATTGCTCCTAATGTTAGAAGCAGAATAGAAACAAATTGAATAAAATAGTCTCCATGATAGGGAATCATAGATAACCCAGTAATATCGAATCCAGCATTCGTTGTCGAACTGATGGATAAGAACAATCCGTGAAGAAATGCTTCTCGCCAATCAGGATAATAACTAAGAAAATGAATTCCTAAAACAATCGCGCCAATGAACTCAATGATTAGAAAAATTTTAATTAATTCGATCAACAACTTTACAGAACCTGAAAGTTGAGTTTGATTCTGATCCGTCATGATTAATTGCCGTTCCTTTAATCCAATCTTTTTGCGCAATAGGAGCCAAAAAAATGTCCCTAAAGACATGATTCCGATCCCGCCAAATTGAAGAATAAACATAAGGAAGAAAATTCCGGTAATGCTAAATGTATCAACTGTATTCACGACACTTAAACCCGTTACACTAACCGCGCTGACCGCCGTGAATAGTGCATCAATAAAGGTCCATTGAACCCCTGACTTGGTTGCAACCGGCAGACTTAACAAGATGGTAGAAATACTCACTGCTGCAAAATAATAACCAGTAATGATTTGAACCGGGCTCAGCTTAGCAAGCCTTTTTTTAAATTTAACCCACATAGGATGTTCCTTTCCATCTGCTAAGGTTTGATCTATTCATTTTTCCTAGCAGCAAATCACTTCCATTTTACTGTTACTATCCAGATTTGTCTAATGTTCTTTTAAAAGAAGAATAGAATGGATCAGGTTTTAAGGTTTGCTTTAATAAGGATGTGTTTCCATTGAAAATCAAATCAAACACAGGTTAAAAAACTATATTCTCCCCATAATAAAAAGACAGTAGCTAACTACTGTAACAAAATTCAGCAGGGAGAGATAAACATGGCTAACAGCCGTAACAAACTTTTAGTCCCAGGAATTGAACAAGCTCTTGATTCCATCAAATACGAGATTGCTCAAGAATTTGGAGTACAGCTAGGATCCGATACAGTCGCACGGTCTAATGGGTCAGTGGGCGGAGAAATTACAAAGCGTCTTGTCCAACAAGCACAACAACAACTCAAAGGAAAATAAAAATTTCATATCGAATTGGATTAAAAAACGAATAATAAGCCCTTAAAAGGACTTTAATTTTGGCCAGGCTGCCATATGGCCCTGGCTTTATTTTTCCTGTTTAGAACATTAGAAATGTTCATGCGGCGTATGGTATTCTCGCTTCTCATTTCCTCTTTCATTTCGATTATGATCCTCTTTCCGCGGTTTATCAGGGGTAAGGTCAGTCTGTTTCTTATGATTAATTGGTTGATTTTTGTTAGTTTGATGCTTCTGTTTTTCTTCTTTTTGAAACTTGTTCGGTATTTCTTTTATCTTTTGATTTGATTGGCTGGACCGGTTATTTTCTTTCGTCTTTTGGTTATTTATTTGTTGACTTACCTTTGGCTGCTGATTCTTATTTTTATGTTGAATTACAGCTTGTTGCTGTTTCTTTATTTCACCATTACCTTTTCGTTTTACGGGAACAGCTTTTTTAACTTCCACTACTTTAGTTTTCTTTGTCTTTTTCGCAGGGGTCTGCGATTTTGCACTTTTTGCTTTACTTGGAGTCGTAGAGCTTGGGACTATATCTGCACTCTTTGTTTTAGTTGGAGTCGTAGAGCTTGGGACCATATCTGCACTCTTTGTTTTACTTTTAGTCTCAGAACTTGGTTTAGCTTTTCTTCTCTCGACAGCGGCACGATTTTCGGTTGGCTTTGGAGTCTTATTTAGACTGCTGGGCGTAGATTTCTCAACCTCAATATCTTTTTCTTTTTTCTGCTCTTTCTTTCTCTTATTTTCAATATACGTACCCGTCGATATTCCTTGCTCCTTTGCTTTTGAGCGTTCTTTAACTGTTGCTTTCATAATTTTCACGTCAGCTTCCGGAACTACCTTCTGCTTGGAAATTTTTTCTAGTTTTTTATCAAGTTTCTTTGTTAGTACTTTATTATCTTCAAGTAATGTAGCAGTAACCAGAATCTGTTGCTCGTTCTCTGCATATCCAGAATCCTTCGTTGCTTTAACAATCCTGTCAGTTATAAGCGTAACATCAGTATCTTCCCAATCCTTTATCTTTTCTATGACGATGAGACCTTCCTTATTAATGCCGTATAAGTCCACTACTCTTAGGTTCTCATTTAGACTTAATTCTATGCTTGGATTGATGTCTATCGTTACATATGCAAAAACCTTTTCATTAAAATAACTTGGCAGAAAAGAAAGGATCAGCAGGATACTAACCATTGCCGAGATAAGCGCAGATCTTGTATAGAAACGTAGTGAGGACTTTGACCTCTTGACGTCGTAAGGTGAAAAGTAAATTTCTTTACCAATTTCATATACCTCTTCTTCCTTCTTAGAGCGATGGAATTCACCTTCAGGAGTTAACAAAGTTAAAAAATGCTTATCCACAGATAGAATGACACCTTTCTTCATTCCGCCATCCCCTCTTTTATATAGTCATTTAAAAATAAATACTCTCCGTTTAATATGATTGCAACAGCGATAATATATTTTCTATTTCGTTCGATTGTTTTCCTGCTGACAGTAACCATCTCTTCTAATTGTTTAACCGGCAGCCGTTTTTTTGTCAGTAGTAAGTTATTTAAATTCTCATTTTGAACCAAAAGTTTTGCAATATGAATGGCGGTCTTTCGCGCATCAGTATGCTTTGGAGAGGCTATTGCTAAATCCGAAAAACTAATTCCAAATTCTTCAAGGTGATAGGTATATGCCTTGATCTCTTCACGCCGTTTCTCTGATTCTAACTGCTGTTCATATTCTTCGATGGATTTTTCATCTCCGAATTCAGGAGTTCCTCTTTCCTCCTCTGAAGCTGCTCCTTCTAAAAATACATCAGGCCCTTTTGATTGAGTCCGTATATAATCAATTACTCGACGTTTAATCATAACTTCTGCAAAAGCCAACAGTGAACTGCCCTTTTTAGAACAATATTTATTTATCGCTTCATTAAAGGCAATTAAGCCAATGCTGAACTCATCATCTGAATCATTTATATAACGTTTGCAAACCGAAGACACTGTCTTCGCAACAAAAGGCTGAAAAGATTGGATTAATTCATTTCGAAGGACATTGTCACCCTTCTGAATTTTTAGTACTTTTTCTTCTAAAGATCGTCTTTTTTTATATGCTGCAAATAAGACACTCAGCATCCGGTTCACCTCGTTCCATTCTAAATAAAATTAAGCTTTAACTATCTTATTCTTTAGAAGAGGTGGCCTAAAAGACAGTACCAAAAGTCCTATTTTCTACATATTTTGTTGAAACCTATAGAAAATTGTCGATTTTATTCTATTTTTACACAAAATACCGTTCTTTTTACAAGATACGAAACCATCTTGTTTCTTTCGGGGGTGTATAGTTCATGGGTTGCTTTGTAGACAGCCCTCAAACTAAGAAACACCTCAAAAGTTCTTTCTAAACAAGAAAAAAGCTTTCCTCATAAAGGAAAGCAGAATCCTTTTATAGTGATAGTTTTGGCTTTTGACTGGTTCCTTTGTATTGCTTCGCAGCAAAGTAGGCTACTAGCACAATCGAAACAATTCCGAAACATAAAACCATGTTCTTAAAGCCAATTGTATCTAGAAAGAACCCTGAACAGACCAGAACGACCTGAAAAGATATTCTGTCTAACATACCGCGAAACGAGAAGAATCGTCCGTGAAATTCTCTCGGTACAGTGGTTTGAAACATCGTTGCTGCGACCGGAAAAAAAGCACCTGCTGAAAAACCAAAAACAGCAAAAGAAATAATGGCAGGAATTCGTAAATCTGCAAAGTACAAAGATAGGTGCGTAAATGCGATCACAATTGAGAAAGTCATCATGATTTTCACAGGGTCTTTACCATCAAAAAAACGTTTAACAAGAAAAGCACCTAGCATAAATGCGATTCCTTCTGCAGTATACAGCCAGCTTTTAATTTGCGGATCATTCTGTAATTCGCTTATTTTAAGCACCATTAAGTTAAAGCTTCCGAGAAAAAGAGTTGGAATTAAGAATAAAAATAGTCCCATTACAACTTGGGGAAGTGTCTTTAACAAAGGCAATAATTCCTTAAAACCACCTTTACCAGCTGCATTACTTTGCGGAGTTATTTTTTCTTCAAAATTAAGGAAAAGTGTACAGATAAAAATAACGATATAGGATAAAATAGCTAAACTATACAGACTAAATAGAGAAATGTAAACCAAAAGGATACCTGCTAACACCGTTCCAAGGATTCTTGCTATTGTTCCTGCATTCATGTGAATGCCATTCAATGTCAAAAGATCTCCATCTTTTGCAATCATAGGGATGCATGCTTGCAAGGCTGGAAAATAAAAAGCTGCCGCTAAGCCAATCCCTACCATATAGACTACCATCCACCAGATATTTTCCTGCATGATGGCTAGAAACATAAATCCTGTTGAAAATATACGTGCCGCGCCTGAATAAAGTAATACCTTTTTCTTTGATGTTACATCAATTATCCGCCCGGCCATTGGACCGACTAATAAACCAGCAAACATACCTGCTAATAGGATCAAGGATTTATTTAAGTCTGAAGGCACTATTGCCTGCAAGAATTCGAGGTTTCCTATTACACCTAACCACATTCCTAAACCAGCAATAAATTCACCACTAATCAATATCCATACGTTTTTATTATTCAGCATAAAAGTTGTTCACCCTCATTATATATTTCGTATCCCTAAATATATTAATCGGATTCTGATCTCTTGTCTAGCTAATTTTTTGAATATTTACCCAATATAATTTAATAAAGCTGGAGCTAATGCATATCTCTGCATTAGCTCCAGCTTTTCTTCGATAGTTAACTTAAATTTCTTGAACTTCTTTTTTAGTATTTTTGCCTGAAAGGAAGAAACCGCCAACGCTAATACCGATCAGCACAATCCAGAATGTCAGCTTCCATGGTCCTGATTCAGGGAAATGATGATCTAGGATACCGACTGATGGATGAGCAAGCGTGAGTACCGCAAGCTTAACCCCAACCCAGCCTACAATAAAGAAAGCTGCTGTTTCGAGTGAAGGACGTTTACGAAGCAGTTTAACAAATGAAGATGCGGCAAAACGCATAATGACTAATCCAACCATACCGCCTAATAGCATAACGGCAAATTGTCCTCCGTCGATGCCGCCAATCTTAAACCAGCCTGTTGCAGGAAGAGTAATTGCTAATGCTACTGCAGCAAGCATTGAATCCACTGCAAACGCAATATCTGCTAACTCAACCTTAAGGACTGTCATCCAAAAACCAGATTTTTTCTTTTCTTTAGCTTTAACTTCATTATTTTTACCCTTAAATCTCTTATATATATGATGGATCGCAATAAATAAGAGATACGCAGCTCCCAGCGCTTGAATCTGCCATACATCAACCAAGAACGAAATGAAGAAAAGACTAAGGAAACGAAAGACTAATGCGCCTAACAATCCATAAAACAAAGCTTTTTTTTGCTGTTCTAATGGTAAATGTTTAACCATGACCGCCATGACGACCGCATTATCTGCTGCCAATATACCTTCTAACCCAATTAAGACCAGCAGTACCCAACCATACTCCAATAGCAATGATGCATCCATTAATCGTAGCCTCCTATATAGTATCTTCCTTACCCTATAGGCGTCAGGCTTTTGAAGCAAATAAAAAGACCTCTGCCATATAGGCAAAGGTCTTGCTGAGCACAGTGTATGTGCCAACAAAGCCGGTGGACGTTCATCCACGAAATGACGACTTTGTTTTAGGGTAAACCCTAACGCTACTCCCCTTTGTTAAAAGGAAAATCATTTAATTTAAATTAAGTATACTAGATTCCTAGTCCGCATACAACTATTATATTCAAATTTTCTTGAACGGGTGATTATTATTTCTTTTTCTTAGCCATTTTTAATAATTTGAGATATTCTTTTGCAAAAACAACCCAATTAGTTTTTGCAGAGAAGTAGTTCTGGAACATAGACAAGAACTTCGGATATTTTCCTTTGTATGGATACCACTGAATTTCTGTGTTCTTCTTACCTGAATCAGTCATGACTGATTTTTCATGACAGAACATCCGTAATCCATTTTCCCCATGATAGCGGCCAATACCGCTTTGTTTGGCTCCTCCAAACGGGAGATTGTGATTAGCTACGGAGATTAAGACATCATTGATAATGACTGCTCCAGATACGAGCTTTGAGGCAACTCTTGCTGCTTTTGCTTGGTCCATCGTCCAAACACTTGAATTTAACCCGAATTGACTATCATTAGCCAGGCTAATTGCTTCTTCTTCAGTATCAAAGGCGACAATTGGTAAAACCGGGCCAAAGGTCTCCTCATTCATTATTTTCATCGAATGATTAACATGAGAAAGAACAATTGGCGGTAAAAAGTATGTGTCACCAAGCACCCACTTATCTGGAGGTATGCCTGCTTCTAAAACTGCTCCCCTCTTCAGTGCATCTTCAAGATGATCAGCCACGATTGTAAGCTGTTCTGGGTACGTCATTGAACCAATATCATCGGAAAGTTCTGTTCCCTGCGTCAGCTCGTTTACCTTTTCCTTCAGAAGCATTAGGAAGGGCTCATACATGCTTCTTTCAACATAAACACGTTCTACACTCATACAGACCTGACCGCTGTTCGTGAATGCCCCCCAAAGAGCTGCATTGACTGCTCGTTCTAGGTTCGCATCCTCAAAGATAACCATTGGATCTTTCCCGCCTAATTCCAGGGTGACAGGTATTAGCTTTTTCGCCGCAGCTTCCCCAATTATTTTTCCCGTACGAACTGAGCCTGTGAAAAAAATATAATCGGGATTTTGGTCCGTCAAAGTAGCGCCCAGTGCCTTTCCACCATGGGCAAAGTCAATCACTCCATCGGGGAAACCCGCTTCCTTAAACAGCCTTTCCATACATTTTCCTACGAGAGGGGTAACTTCTGATGGTTTGGCAATCACGGTGTTTCCCGCGGCCGCTGCATTTAGTATAGGAACCATTGCTAATTGGAATGGGTAATTCCAGGGTGAAATAACCAAAACTGTCCCTCTAGCCATATATTCCACATGCGAACTCTTACCAATTAACAGCAGTGGTGTCGTTGCTTTCTGTTTTGACAGTGACTTAACAGCATGTTTTTCTATGTGACGAATCGCATCAAGTGTTGGCATAATATCAGCAACAATTGCTTCCGTTTTTGGCTTGCCTGTATCCATTGCAATAACCTCAGCAATTTCATCCATTTGTTCAACCATAATTAATCTGAGTTTTTTAAAATATACCAGTCTTTCTGACACGGTAAGACCCGACCAGCCTGAAAACGCAGCATGAGCACGGTCATATAAAAAATTTATCTCCGCCAGAGGGGTTTCATCAATCTCCGCAATTTCTTTCCCTGTGGCTGGTGAAAAGACTTTCCAGCGTTCTTTAACTTCCTCCATATTTATACTTCCTTTACTTAATACTTATTTGATAGTTCTGTTCATGTTTATGTTTTAGATAAAATTCAACCATAGCTGGAACTCCGTCTCGAAATCTTGGGCAAACAATCCCAGACCCTGCCAAATCGGCTTGAGCAGCCGAACAATCAAAACGTCCCTTCCAGGTAAAATACTCCATAGCCTCTTTCTCTATACCTAAATAGGTTCGTACAGGTTTAATAGAAAGAAATAGATTACTGACTCCCATTGGAATCATTCCGCGAGGATTCCGCTTAAACAACTCATTAACAAATAATTCATAGATTTCAGTCGCCGTTGACGGCTCAGGATCAGTAAGATGATAGGTTTTCCCTATTCCTTCTTTATATAATGCCAGATAGGCTGTCGCCTGTATAATATAATCAATCGGAACTAGGTTTACGACGCTATCGGTTTTTGAACCGATATATGGATTGAAAGGCAAAAAGCTCAAGCGATCTAAAAAGTTGAGGATAAAATAAGGACCATCGAATTTCACTGTTTCTCCAGTCTTGGAGTGCCCTTTAACGATTCCCGGTCTGATAATCGTCACTGGAACCCCCTCACTCTTCAGGCGGTCGACACTCACTTCAGCATCGTATTTAGTGCGCTCATAGTGGTTTTTAAACGAGGAAGGTTTTACTAACTCATTCTCATAAAGTACTCCCTCTCTTGTTCCTGCCACATAAGCCGTACTAAAATAGACATAGCGTTCCAGTTGGACAAGACCTTTCACCCAATCATTCACGTTTTCTGTTCCCCTCACGTTGACCAACTGAGCAGCCTTTTCATCAACAGCTAAATCGTAAATCGCTGCCAAGTGGAAAACATGAGTAATCTCAGTACGTAATTTCACATTTGGTTGTGGCAATATGTCAAGATGAGTCTTAGTAATATCCCCTTGTACGACCTCAAACTGTATAGCACTCCCAGCCAGAGATTCTTGAATACTCTTTATATCTTCTTCTGCTTTCATTACCTGATGCGGGAGAACGAGTAAATAAATTTTATCTGCGCAATCATCCTTTTTTAAAAGTTCTTTAATTAATTGGTGGCTGATAAAGCCAGGAAACCCCGTAAAAAAATAATTATGCTTCATTCCTAAATAATTCCCCCTGTATCGTTATGGTTATCATTCTACCAAAAAAAATAGAGTTTGTAATTTTCTGTCAATCATTTTAGTTTTATATTTTCTTTCACTACCTTTTACAAAGGATTCTCGAGCTTAATAGAGGAATATTAGGGGTATTAGAATGATAATGCAGAAGAAAGATTCATAGCGTCGACTAAAAAAAAATTTATATTATCCATTCGCGGGATTTTCCGTTACTATATAAGAAGAGCCGACAATGGCGTATACATATCAGAGGTGAGGCACAATTGAAACGAGTATTAAAAGCATATGATTACCCTATCTTCATCGCAGTGGTGCTGCTCACTCTATTTGGACTTGTTATGGTTTACAGTTCAAGCATGATTATAGCAGTAGCAGGCAAATATAAAACCTTAGGATCGGACTTCTTTTTTATCAAACAAAGAACCGCACTCATTATCTCCTTCGTCGCTATGTTAGCTGCTATGATAATCCCTTATAAAGCGTACAAAAATGTTAAATTCTTGATGTTTATGATGATTGGTATATCAGCAGCGTTAGCCTTCGTTACGATGTTTGGCTACACATCTAATAATGCAACCAGCTGGGTTCAAGTTGGAGCTACCTCGGTTCAACCGGCGGAGTTTGCCAAATTGGCTTTGATTATCTATCTATCCGCTATTTATGGGAAACGTCAGGACCGAATTAATAATATTGATAAAGCGGTTATGCCGCCAATCTTTTTTCTCATCTTCATTTGTAGTTTAATAATCCTGCAGCCTGATTACGGCAGTGCGATGATTATCTTTCTTATTTCCGGGTCCATAATTCTTTCATCTGGAATGACAGTCAAGAGTATAGGCAAATTAGCTGTGATTGCAGCAGCCTTTGCCCTGATTCCTGCTTTCATCATGCTGATTACAGGTAAATTAACATCCATCCTATCTCCAGAAAGAATATCCCGATTCACTGGTTTTATGGATCCATTTGGAACAGCTGCAGATGATGGATACCAGCTAGTCAACTCTCTATTTGCAATCGGATCTGGAGGGATAAGCGGCGTAGGTCTTGGTGATAGTGTTCAAAAATATGGATACCTTCCTGAAGCACATACTGACTTCATTATTGCGATTATTGCAGAAGAACTTGGTCTTCTAGGCGTACTGTTTGTCTTATTAACCTTAGGATTTATTGTGTTACGAGGATTCAGTCTTTCTTCAAGATGCAAAGACCCCTTTGGGAGTCTATTATTAATCGGCATTTCTTCTATGATCGGCATTCAAGTGTTTATCAATGTTGGAGGGGCTACCGGCCTGATCCCTATCACAGGTATTACTCTTCCCTTTATTAGTTATGGAGGATCCTCTCTCTTAATGATGATGATCTCAATTGGAATCTTCCAAAATGTCGTTATGCGTATGAACTTAAATGCACAAAAAGAAAAGGAAACGACACTTACTAAACATGAATCTATGTAATTAGAAAAAACAGGCTGCCAAAATTGGCAGCCTGTTTTTCTCATAATTATGTGAAGAATAGCTGGTTACGAAACATATCGTTAATCCTTACGCCTTTGTATGAAGTCCAATCTTCGTAAAGCCGCTTATTAAACTTAAAAGCGGACATAACAGACAAAAGAATGCAAAGGGTGCATAATCAAGAGTCGAAACACCTAATACCTGTGTTAAGAAGACGCCGCATACGCCCCATGGAACCAATGGATTGACTACGGTACCAGAATCCTCAAGAGTTCGACTCAATGATTTAGCGTCCAAACCTAGCTTATCGTATGATTCTCGGTAAGCATTGCCCGGCAGAAGGACAGATAAATATTGCTCACCTACCAGAAAGTTCACGCCAATTCCTGTCATTACAGTAGCAGAAACCAGGCGAGCCGTGGAATTTAACTTTGCAGCAATCGATTGTAAAAGAGAAGGAATAATACCGAGACCAAATAAGAGACCGCCCATTCCAAGTGCTAACAGCACAAGAGAAATCGAGAACATCATACTTTCAAGACCACCTGCTGTTAGAATTGTATCTAATTGTTCGACACCACTATCCATAACATATCCGGAAAACAAAATAGTACCTATTTCTGTAATCGTCAGTTCTGGATGACCAATAAAAGCAATTACAACGGAAGAAATAATGCCAGCGGCAATCGTTGGAATAGCAGCAGTCTTTTTTAAAGCCAATATGCCTACTATGATAAACGGCAGCAAACTCCACAAACTTATGAATGTATGCTTCTCTAAAGCTTGAATAAGAGTGGTAATTTCATTATCCTTTCCAATAGCTACATTTGGAGATAAGAAATAAAAAATAGTAAAACTTATAACAAATCCTGGAATGGTTGTCCACAACATGTTTTTGATATGAACAAATAAGGAAACCCCCACTGTTTCTGATGCTAGGTTCGTTGTATCAGATAATGGAGACATTTTATCGCCAAGGAATGCACCAGAGATAATTGCACCGGCTGTTATCGGAAGTGACAAACCATAGGCTGAAGCCATTCCTATGAATGCCACGCCTAAGGTAGCTGCTGTTGTTAGTGAGCTTCCTATGCAAAGACCTAATAACGAAGTGACTAAAAAAGTAACGGCATAAAAAGACTGATCTGAGATTAGTTCAAATCCATAATACATCATCGTCGGAATCGTACCGCTGACGATCCATCCAGCGATTAACAGCCCTATGAAAAAGAAAATATAAATAGCCCCGAGTCCCGAAATTGCTCCTTGTATCAATGCCTTTTCCATCACACGAAATGAGAGACCTTTACACCCTCCGTATACGAACAATAATAAAATAGCTCCGATAATTGGTAAATGCGGATTCATACCGTAATAGATAATCCCTGTTCCAATCATCAGTAAAACACAAGATAAGATAAGCATCGCTTCTATAGTTGAAAGCTTTAGGTTCGTATCTTCTAGTTTCATAGCAATTCCTCACTCTCAAAGTTGTACTAGCAGAAAGACCTTTAGTAAGATGCAAGAATAAACCACTTCACGCTTAAACGCTTTTAAGCGCTAAAGTATAGGATTAAATGTATGACATAATTCACGTTCTGTCAATGCTTTCGTGACAAGCTATTGCTTATTTAAATGAATAAAAGGTGTTCAGATACTCCTTTTGCTCAAACTATGTCTGCTGTGTCTAGCTATAAGAAGCACCTTCTATAAAAGCAAGATGCTCTGTTCAGAACGTTTGAATAAAGTCATTTTATACCGTCCATTACTTGATTTGATTCACTTTCAATTCTACAAACTTTCGCTTACCGACTTGAACAACCATACCATCTTCTATGGTGACCAGAAGGTTATCATCCGCCACCTTTTCTCCATTTAATCGAATTCCGCCATTTTTAATCATTTTGCGTGCTTCGCTTTTAGATGTTTGCAGCTTTAGTTCAACCAATAAATCTAAAATCCCTATTTGAAGGGATCCTTCCCAAGAAACAGATGGTATTATCTCGGGTAGAATTCCCTTTTGAAATACCGATTTAAATGTTGACTCTGCCTGTTCAGCAGCAGAATGATCATGATACATAGCGACAAGGATACGGCCAAGCAGCATTTTCGCATCACGCGGGTGCAAACGGCCATCGTTCAGGGAAAGCTCAATATCGTTAATTTTCTCTACAGGCAGATTCGTTAGAAGCTTAAAGTATTTAACCATTAGTTCATCTGGGATTGACATCGTTTTCCCATACATGTCGGCTGGTGTATCATCAATACCAATGTAATTAGCCTTAGACTTTGACATTTTCTCAACTCCATCAAGTCCTTCAAGCAGGGGCATCGTTATGACTACCTGTTTTTCCTTACCGTAATGCTCCTGCAGATGTCTCCCCATTAAAACATTGAAATGCTGATCCGTTCCTCCCAGCTCAATATCGCTTTCAAGTACAACTGAATCATAACCCTGCATCAGCGGATAAAAGAATTCATGTAAAGATACTGGCTTCCCAACTGCAAGCCGTTTCTCAAAATCATCACGTTCAAGCATTCTTGCGACAGTAATTTTTCCCGCTAAACGAACAATATCTTCAAAATTCAACTCCGAGAGCCAACTTGAATTATAGTGAAGCTCTACCGCATCCATATTCAAAACCTTGCCAAATTGTTTAAAGTACGTTTCTGCATTACGTTTCACTTCTTCGTCCGTAAGCTGCTTTCTTACTTCCGACTTTCCAGTGGGATCACCAATTTTCCCTGTAAAGTCACCAATGATCAATTGAATACGGTGTCCATACGCTTGGAATCTTTGTAGTTTATTTAAAACAACCGTATGCCCTAAATGAACATCAGGAGCAGATGGATCAAGACCCAGTTTAACCTTTAAGGGTTTACCAAGCGCAATTGACTTGGCAAGTTTTGCTTTAAATTCGCCCACCGGCAGAATCTCTTGTACCCCGCTCGCAAGTTCTTCAAATTGCTTTTCCAGCGCCTCCAATTGTTTATCTGTTAATACTTCGATATAGTTCATCATTCGTCTCTCCCCCATTTGTCCATAAAAAAACACGCCCCCTAAAAAAGGGACGTGGTTATCTTGCACGCGGTACCACCCTTGTTGAAGAACTTTCATTCTTCCGCTCAATCGAATAACGGTTCGTCCGTCCTTTGCTACTATTGTTCACAAAGAAAGCTCAAGGAGGTAATTCACCCAAATCTTTGTACCGATTCACACCAACCACCGGCTCTCTGAAACAGGGAGATTCGCTGCTACTTATTCCTATCATCGCTTTTTATTTTTCTGAATTATTACAATATTATAACATGATAATGAAGATGGTCAACCTCTTATACTAGCATATTCCCGGGTTTTCCTAAATAATAGCCTTGGGCTAATGTAATGCCAATCTGTTTACAATAGTCGAGTTCTTCTTTGCGTTCAATGCCCTCTGCAAGGGTTATAATTCCTAACTCCTTACATAACGCGACCACTTGTTTTAAAAATTGTTGTTTTTCTGCAAGTTGATCACAATAATCAATCTTAGAACGATCTATTTTCACATAATTAGGAGCAAGTTTGACAAGAACTTCTAATGTAGCAAAGCCGCTGCCAAAATCATCTAAAGCCACACCAATTCCTTCTCGTTTATACACATTAAAGATGTTCTTTAAATGGTCAATATCATGAATTTTTTCCGTTTCAACTACTTCGAAAACAAGATCAGCTGGATTGATCTGATAGCGTTTTACAGCTTCAAAAGTATGTCTTAGACAAAATTCTGGATTGTAGATTGTTGACGGAAGAAAATTAATAAAGCTCTTTACCCCGCTGGGAATAAAGCCTGCTCTATTCTTAATCGCCGCCTGTCTGGCTTTTTGATCAAGCATACTTTGCATACCCGTTTTTTGGGCTACTTCAAATAATTCTCCAGGTGATATTCTTGCCAGCGGGTCACGTAATAGTGATTCATATGCAAAGATTTGATCCTTTTCTAAGGAATAAATAGGTTGAAAAATTGAGTTGAATTCCGTTTCTTGAATGATTGTAATCACTTCATAATGAGTAATTCGATTAGCTAGTTCCAGTAGTGAATATACATGATAGGATTTTTGAATAGATTTTAGAATCGAACCTTTGATCTGGGCAGCATTCGGTAAAGTAAGAATTTCTCTTACAATAGCTTCTAATTCTTCCTTCGAATTATAGGGCAAATACATACCTTCACTGTTCTCAATCATCCCGTCAAAATGTGTCAATATACCCTTTGCTTGGATATGCAAAAAACCAGGTGTATAGATTGTAAAATGCACGCCGCATGCACATGGACCCATAGTTACCTTCCCCTTAAACTGTACACAAATAAGTAAAAAATATAACTCTTCTTCACTATTCATTTAATCACATTCAATAATTAAATCTTAAAAGATCTCCATTAATAATATCGTCGGACAGATTCAATTCTTTACTAACCGTTTCTTGGAAAGGCATACACGCTTCAACATTCGTTTGTTCACCGCTGCCTTTGTGATAACAGGTGTTATCTTGATAGATATACTTTTCCGTTACAAACCCTCCATCACGAAAAATAACTGGGTGATTCTTAGGTCTAGTAAATAAATCATAGCCAAATGTGATTGCTTTATCTTTTATTCCAAGCAAATGAAGCAACGTCAGTTGAATATCTACTTCACCACCTGGACTTGATATGGTCATCCCTTTTTGACCAGGAATATGAATAATAAGCGGAACTTGGCGGTACTCTGTGTGATCGACTGCCCTCTTTTCGCGATCAAGCATATCAGTTAAGGCATCTTCATATTTTTCTGATATACCATAATGGTCACCATATAAAATAAATATTGTGTCTTTGTACATCCCTTTTTTCTTTAATTGCTGAAAGAATTGTTTTATTGCTTCATCTTGGTAACGAACGGTCGTCACATACCGGTTCACGACCCCTTCATCTGTATCTGCCAAGTTAATCATCTGATCCTCCTCATTTAACAAAAATGGAAAATGATTAGTCAGCGTTATAAACTTGGCTAAATACGGCTTAGGCAGACTCTTCAGATAGGGAATCGACTGCTGAAAAAAAGGATTATCTTTGATTCCATAGTTTATAGAGTTTTCAGGGGTCACTGTATAATCACCTTTAGAAAAAAAGCGGTCATAGCCTAGGTTCTTATACATGTTCTCACGATTCCAAAAAGATGGGTCATTTCCATGGAAGACAGCGGAATAATAATTTTCATCCTTTAATAACTTTTGCATACTAATAAACGTATTCTCAGGCCTTCTTACAAATACTGATCCACCAGACAGGGGATACAAACCAGTATCAACCATAATTTCTGAATCGGACGTTTTTCCTTGCGCAGTTTGATCATATGTTTGGCTGAAATAATAACTTTCTTTAATTAGATCATTTAAAAAAGGGGTAATTTCTTTCCCATCAATTTTCTGGTTGATAACGAAATCTTGTGTCGATTCCATACTAATAAGAACGACATTTTTCCCTTTTGCTATCCCAAATAAATCAGTTGTTTCCTCATTTTTATTTGAGACGAAATCTTTAATAACTGCCGTATCCGATTGATCGGCCATTGCCCGGCTGATTGGGGGCCGGAAACTAAGAACAATATCATATAAATGATAAGTATATGGACCAAGCTCCTTCACCATCTGCGTTCGGCTGTAGAACGTTTTATTTGATTGTGAATGAAGGAATCCTATACCAATAACAGCTGCTATTAAGACAATGGCACAACTGGCGTACACCTTCTTAAATCTAACTGATATCGTTTTCTTCACTAATAATTTTTGTTTTCTTACAAATAGAAGAAAAATCGCGATATCAATAAACAAGAATAAATCCCAAATTTTCATTAATTCAAACGTACTCGGACCTATTCCGCCAACGTTTTTAAATTGAAATAAAATAGAGACAGTTACAAAATCTATATAAAATCGGTAATATAATAAATCTCCGTAAAGCAGACCCGTTAACAGCAGCATAATTAGAATAAGGACATAACCATTCATTTTCTTAAAAAAGAAAAAGCTCAAACCCAGTAAAAGCATTAAAGAACCCAATGGGTTAAAAATAATCAGCAGCACATCAATCCAAGAATGGATTGGTAAATTGAAACCAAGAAAAGAAACTACAACGGTTTTCAACCATAAGGTTACTACGGAAAGGATTGGAAAAAAGGCTTGAGAGGTTGTTAGTTTTCTCATAGATGTGCCGACCTTACCTCGCTTATTCCCTTCACTTTCACTAAACTTTGAATCATCTGCTTACACGTTTGTTCATTGTGATAGCCCATTAAAGCAATTTGTACCCAGTTCCTCTTAATCAGATAGTCACTTTCATAGCTTAAGAAGATCCCTTTTTCCTTCAGTTGATCACCAATACTTCGAGAACTTAATCTATCTGGCACCTTAAGTGTAATAATGCCAGGCGAATAATCTTCATTGCCTAACACTAGAAATTGTGCTTCAATCAGCTGGGATCTAACAAAATCAGCTAGACGCTTGACTTTCTCAGGATTTGCCTGTTTGACACCCTCATAAAGTGCATTTACAAGATTAGAAGAGTGTGTGAAAGGAATACTCTCCGAGCAATGGTACATTCCTAAATCGAGGTACCTCGGAATGCTGCTGTCCGGCAGTACAGGTTCTCTATGAAATACAATAGCCAGGCCAGGATATGACCCAAGTCCCTTTCCACTTACGGTCGCTGCTAAATAAACGTTGCTTAGTTGAACCGGAACGATTCCGACAGAGCTGCATGCGTCGACACATAATTCGATTCCATATTTTTCACAAATCTCTTGTATTCGAGTCAAATCATAAAGATACCCAGTTGATGTTTCACAATGAACTGTCCAAAGCCACTGGATTTCAGGATGGTCTTGCAAATATACGTCTACTTCCTGCATATTAATATCAGTATTCCAAGGTTTCTCCCAAATAGAAAAGTCTAATTTAAAACGACTAGCATGATCTACTAAACGGCAGCCAAATTCTCCATTAACCAGTATGAGACCTTTACCGGGAAGTTTTTGAATTTGGGCAGCAACGATATCATTCGCCAACGTACCCGTTCCAACGATTACTTCTGCATACTTGGCTTGAACGAGCCTGCATAATTCATTTTTCACTTCCAGCATTTCATTTTTAAACCGCTGGGAACGATGTGATATGGGCGGCTGTGAAATAGCATGTAACACATCGGGAGCCATAGAAACAGGTCCAGGAAGAAATGTCCCACCATGTGCAGCGGCTGCTTTTCGCTCCATTAATCTCTGAAAAACTTTACTTGATTTCTCAAATTGTTCTCGTGTTAAGTACATCGGTTGGAATTTCGCATCTCCCGCCCCTGTCATCTCCCCAAACGCAACAAAGCCAATTCGTTTATACAGCTTAATCTGCCGTTCCACACCAGAAATAAGTGCCATATTATACTCGTTATTCAAACAATGAGATACTAATATATCGCATAATTTAAAGAACACATAGCTATTTCGATATTCTTTTTTCACGGCCAGAAGCCTTATTTCACAAGGTTTTGCATGTGGAGGTAAATAATAATCCAAATCCTCTATTTTGCCATCAAGCGAAAATGGCCGATTCCCCCTTATTGCAATCATCCCAACTACCTCTTTGCCATCCTTAGCAATGACATACGTGTTTTCTTGATCATAGCGATCAATTAATCGATGTTCACTATTTTTACTATGTTGTGGGATTTCATCCACAAACGTTTCATAATTCAACTGGTAAATTTGTTCAAATTCATCAGTTGAATTCGCTATTTTGTAGCTTAGGGACAAATCTCCCATTTTAAAACGCTCCTTTTCAATGAATCTATGGTACTTACATTCTTAAAGATTACGACTTCAACCCTACATTGTTAGAAGTAGAGGGTTTCGTCCCTTTCCGTGGGAAGATATGGACTAATAGTACAAGTATAAGCATAAATAACAATCCAATTGTCTCTGTCCATGTCTGTCCTGAATACCAAGAAGTAATGGGAATGGTCAGCATCGCAAAAAAGCCAGTTATAGTAAACTTACGAAAAAGCAGGTACCCGCTTCCAAGAACAACACCCGCAATTAAAATGGCTGCTGGAATCATGAAAAGTGTTACCGCCAAGAAGACAACAACCCCTTTTCCACCCCGGAATTCCAGATGGAGCGGCCATATGTGTCCTACAAGTACAAATACCGCAGAGATAATCAGCAGAATATTATTCAGCTCTAACCCTTTCTTAACGATAGTAAGAACGATAAGTGTTTTTCCAACATCGATAAATAAAGTAAGCAAAAACCCCTTTTTGCCTAAGTATCTCCCCGCGTTTCTCGCCCCTGCATTCCCGCTTCCAACTAATCGAATATCGTTGCCAGACATGAATTTTGCCGCATAATAAGCTCCATTTATACTCCCAAACAAATAGGCGAGGGCAATTAGCATCAGAACCTGTAGCATCTCTCCACCTTCTATACAATATATTACAAATATACCATTGAAAATTATGGTTACTACTCATTTTAAAGAATAAAGTGCATTTTTGTAAGATGCAACCTATATATATTTATTTTCATAATAATTAGTAATTTTCTTAATTACCCGCGTAAAAATTATCATAAACCATTGTCGAAAATTTCTAGATAGATTCTTCGAAATGTAAAACAGTTTCATATTTTAATAAGATTCCGAAAAACAGGATTATGTTTGGTGATACGCCACTGATTATTTATTTAATCAGCCAATATGCCCCTCCTCACAAAAAAAGACTGTCCATAAGGTCAACAATGACCTTACAAGACAGTCTTTCCAATTAAGCTTATTGTCTTCCCACATCATCCATCGGATTAAATAACTCTACGTCAGGATTTTTGTCCTTAAACCAGCGAAGCGCAAATTCATTCTCAAACAAGAATGCATATTTATCATAACGATCCTTTACAAGGATACTTCGGCTGTTATGAAGGTTTTCATCAATTTTTTCTTCAACGGCCCAACGGGTAATTTTATTTCCCATTCGTTCCATTATAACTTCAACATTATACTCATTACGCATACGGTGTTCAAACACTTCAAATTGAAGTTGACCTACAGCTCCGAGTAAATACTCTTCCATTCTTACCGTTTTAAACAGCTGAATAGCCCCTTCTTGGACTAACTGGTTAATTCCCTTATGAAAGTGTTTTTGCTTCATAACGTTTTTCGCTGTAACACGCATAAACAATTCTGGTGTAAACTGCGGAAGACGTTCGAATTGATACATGTCCTTACTTGTAGTGATCGTATCACCAATTTGGTAATTACCAGTATCATAAAGCCCAATGATATCACCAGCTACTGCTTCATTAACCGTATTACGATCATCAGCTAAAAATTGTGTAGATGAAGATAAATTAATTGGCTTACTCGTTCTGCTTAAGTTTACACTCATCCCACGTTCAAATTTACCAGAGCAAATTCGTAAAAAGGCAATCCGGTCGCGGTGTTTTGGGTTCATGTTCGCTTGAATTTTAAAGATAAAGCCTGAGAAATCTTTAGCCAAAGGATCAATCTCACCTGTTGTTGCAGCTCGAGGCTGAGGTGCAGGGGCAAATTGAAGATAGGCATCCAAGAATGTTTGCACACCGAAAGCAGTCAATGCACTCCCAAAGAAAACTGGGCTGAGTGTACCGTTAGCAATTGCCTCTTCCGAAAACTGATTGCCGGCTTCAGATAAAAGCATTATTTCTTCAAGTGTCTGTTCATAAAGTTGAGAATCCTTTAGCTCATTCCCATCCATCAGTTCGCCAGACTCATCAAGTGGAAGGAAACGCTCTTCCCCCTCTTTTTTGAACTGTTCAATTCTGTTATTAAAGCGATCATAAATCCCAATAAAGTCTTTGCCCATCCCTATTGGCCAATTCATCGGATAAGATTCAATTCCAAGCACTTCTTCTAATTCAGCCAAAAGTTCAAGCGGCATTTTACCTTGACGGTCCATTTTATTCACAAAGGTAAAGATGGGAATTCCCCGCATACGGCAGACTTTGAAAAGCTTAATCGTTTGATCCTCGATCCCTTTTGCAGAGTCAATAATCATGACTGCGCTGTCGACTGCCATCAGTGTCCGGTACGTATCTTCACTGAAATCTTGGTGACCAGGTGTATCAAGGATATTAACGCGGAAATCATCATAATCGAACTGCATCACTGAGGAAGTAACTGAAATTCCCCGTTGTTTTTCAATTTCCATCCAGTCACTTGTTGCATACTTACCTGTCTTTCTTGCTTTAACGGTTCCGGCATCTCGAATGGCTCCACCGAATAATAATAGTTTTTCTGTTAATGTCGTTTTCCCGGCATCCGGGTGA
>NZ_AJTN02000179.1 GCF_000305495.1 Peribacillus psychrosaccharolyticus ATCC 23296
GATATATATGTCAAACAAGAACGTGCCAAGGTTCAAGGATACCTTTCAAGTGTCTGGGGAATATCGGCTGTTTTGGGGCCGGCGCTTGGAGGGATTTTGGTTGAAAGTGTCACCTGGCGGCTTATTTTTTGGATTAACATCCCGCTTGGTATCCTTTCGATGTGTTTATTGTGGTTCTTTCTTCACGAAAAAATCGAAAAGAAAAAGGCAGTCATTGACTATAGCGGCGCAGTACTTTTAACGGTATCGATTTCGTCTTTCATGATTATTCTTGTTCAGGGGGGCGTAGAGTGGCAATGGACTTCTGCTCCGATTATCAGTTTAATTATCCTGGGTGTTAGTGCGTTTGCCTGCTTCATTTGGCAGGAAGGCAGGACTCCAGAACCGATGATGCCGTTTGAAATTTGGCGTGAACGCTCTATTTTAATCGCGAATATCGTCTCACTGGCAACAGGAATTATGTTGATTGGATTTTCCAGCTTCTTGCCAACATATGTACAAGGTGTCATGGAACGATCACCAACAGTCGCAGGCTTTACACTGACGGCGATGTCCATCGGCTGGCCTATTGCTTCAACCTTCGCTGGAAGTCTGTTAATGAAAATCGGTTTTAAAGCGACTTCGCTTTTGGGAGGAGGGTCACTCATTTTCGGCAGTTTACTGTTAGCCTTTATGCCTGCCGGCGCTGGTCCTTTATATGCAGCTACTGGGTCCTTTTTTGTAGGAATAGGAATGGGCTTCACGTCTACCTCTTTTATTGTTATGATTCAAAGTACAGTAAGCTGGGAACGACGGGGTATTGCAACAGCATCCAATATGTTTATGAGGAACCTTGGAAACACAATAGGAGCTGCTTTCTTAGGCGGTATAATGAACAGTAGTTTTCAAGCGTACCTTAATCAACATGCAGGAAATGAAGAGCCCTTATCCATTGATGCGGCCAATCAACTGCTTAAGCGGGAGGAACGTGCGTTATTGCCCAATGATACCGTACAACTCCTTCAGGATGGTTTGTCTGCCGCCCTTCATAATGTTTATTTAATTGTCTTGCTGTTTGCCGCTCTGAGTATGGTATTCCTTTTATTTGTACCGAGAGGAAGCAAGCAGACTGACTTAAAAAAGAAGGCGGTATATAAGCTGGATGATAAGTAATATGGTGACACTGTGGAGAATGAGATGAAGATAGGCAGTAGAAATCCTTCTTGCTGCAAAAATGGCTGTTTGAGCACCGCCGAGAGAACCGAGTGCATAAAAGACGGCCATTTCCCACATGAAGTTTCCTGCTGCTAAGTAAGTAATAAATGCGGCAAGACAGCTGATAAATGTTTGAAATCTCGTCAAGGCAAGTGATTTAAGATAAGCCGCTCCACTATTTAAGAAGGTATACATGAGGAGAGTGGCTTGTCCTGGACCGAACATGCCATCATACACACTAATGCCGAATAGCCCAGGATATGTTTTTTTTGGAAGCGACCAGCTGTGTGACTCCTTGACCTGCGGTTTCTTAAGGATACTGAGAAAAAAAGCAGAAACCAATAAAAGGACGGCAATGATATTCATTGTATTTTCAGTAAGAGAATTTGCGAGTAATCCCCCGATAAGACCGCCTAACAGAGCAAAGGGGATTAAGGCAGAAACATCATAGAATGTTAACTCTTTTTGTTTAATCAGTACAAAAAAGCTAGAGAAGGAAGCAAAAATATTTGAAAATTTAGCTGTCGCAATGACACTGTGTATAGGAAAACCGAGTAAAAGCATAGCTGGCATGCCAATCATTCCGCCGCTGCCAGCCAAAGTGCCAATAAAGGACGCCGAAAATCCAATTAGTATAAGCAAAGCCTCTGTCATATCAATCCCTCTTTTCCACTTAATTATATCGGCAATCTCTCAATAATAAAATTTTAATAAAATGATAGTAATCGATAAGAAAAACTAATCAAGGAGGATGACCGATGTCATTTTCAGAGTATCAAATGTTATCCGTTCTTGCGCAGGAGTTAAACATGCGTAAAGCAGCTGAACGACTCTTTGTTTCGCAGCCGGCACTTTCACAAAGGCTTCATACCATTGAAAATGATTGGGGAAAGAAATTATTCCTTCGCTCTCAAAAAGGACTCTCGCTAACTCCAGCTGGTGAGGAAGTCATACGATTTGCAAATGATGTCCTTGGAAAGGAAGAGAAAGTTAGGGAAACGCTCACAGCCATGGATCACGAAGTATATGGAACGTTGAAAATTGCTTGTGCCTCCATCGTCGGACAAAATTGGCTGCCACAGGTTCTAAAGAAATTCGTAAGAAAGTATCCATATGCAAAGATATCCCTTATAACTGGATGGAGCAGTGAAATTTTGAAAACTTTATATGAGGGTCAGGTTCATATTGGAGTAATTAGAGGTGCACCAGACTGGAAAGGATATAAGCAGCATTTGTTTACGGATATGCTGTACCTTGTTGATACGGAAATGAATGATTTAAGTCAGGTACTTGAAACCGATCGGCCGTTTATTCAATTTAAAAGTGATTCAAATTATTATCAAGAAATACAGGATTGGTGGCATCGTCAGTTTCAAACAACTCCTAAAAATACAATTATCGTGGATCAAATTGAAACATGTAAGCAAATGGTTTTTAATGGTATTGGATATGCGATTCTTCCGGCTATTACCTTACATGATAAGGATCAAAATATTTTCAAGATTCCCTTATATGGTCAAAATCATTCGATTGAAAGAGATACGTGGCTTTGCGGGTATGAGTCATCATTTGAATTGAAGCAGGTACAGGCCTTTAAGGAAGTCGTAGAAGAACATATTCGCAGTCAAGGGATGGTTAGTAAGTAAAACGGTATGACTGGTTTTCCATCTAATAACATTGAGTTCTTTTTGTCAGGAGGACTATAATTCTTGTTTTACCTGCGTTTGTTTGATACATTTAAATTTGCTTATTATAGTATATGAGGAGGAAATACATATGAAAAAGATGGATGCTCATGAAATTATTTCATTTATTCAAAACAGTACGAAATCAACACCTGTAAAGGTATACCTAAAAGGTGATTTGGAAAATATCGATTTTGGTGCCGCTTCTAAAACGTTCATTACGGGCAATACTGGCGTAGTATTTGGAGAATGGTCTGAGATTAGTGCGGCCATCAGCGATAACAATAAAATTGAAGATTTTGTAGTTGAAAATGATCGTAGAAATTCAGCCATTCCAACGCTTGATTTGAAGGGTGTAAAAGCGCGTATCGAGCCTGGAGCCATTATTCGCGACCAAGTTGAAATCGGTGATAATGCAGTCATTATGATGGGAGCTTCAATCAATATTGGTGCTGTAATCGGAGAAGGTACAATGATCGATATGAATGCTGTTCTTGGCGGCCGGGCTACCGTCGGTAAAAATTGTCACGTTGGTGCAGGAGCTGTTCTTGCGGGAGTAATCGAACCTCCTTCCGCAAAGCCTGTCGTCCTTGAAGATGATGTATTAATCGGAGCTAACGCCGTAATCCTTGAGGGTGTAACGATTGGTGAAGGATCTGTAGTGGCAGCTGGAGCGGTTGTCACCAAAGATATCCCTGCATTCTCAGTTGCTGCTGGAATTCCGGCTAAAGTAATCAAACAAATCGATGAGAAAACTAAATCTAAAACAGAAATTATGCAAGAGCTGCGTCAGCTATAATCGGGCAGAGATCTTTATTAGTTCATATCATTAAAAGCGTGGATGCTTGTTATCCACGCTTTCGCTATAGGGGGAAAAGATATGGAACAGCTTAATCCATTTACGAAAATTCGCAGAGACCTACATAGAATTCCCGAAACAGGGTTTCAAGAGATTAAAACCCAACAATATCTTTTAGACTATATTTACAGTCTTCCTCAAGAACGAATTGAAATAGAAACGTGGGAAACGGGAATTTTTGTCAAAATAAAGGGAACAAATCCACGTAAGACGATTGGCTATCGAGCAGATATCGATGGTCTTCCTATTGTTGAGGAAACAGATTTACCTTATGTATCAGAGCATCTTGACCGTATGCATGCTTGTGGACATGATTTTCATATGAGCATCGCATTAGGGGTGTTAACACACTTTGTGCATACGGAAATAAATGATAATTTACTCTTTATCTTTCAGCCTGCTGAAGAGGGTCCAGGCGGTGCCGAGCCTATGTTAAAAGCGGCACCGATGGAAAGATGGAAGCCAGACATGATAATGGCCCTTCATATCGCGCCAGAGTACCCAGTTGGTACAATCGCTATCAAGGAAGGGCTCTTATTCGCCAATACTTCAGAATTATTTATAGATATGAAAGGGAAAGGTGGACATGCTGCTTATCCTCATGAAACAAATGATATGGTCGTTGCCGCTTGTACACTAGTTAGTCAGCTGCAAACGATAGTTTCTCGAAATGTTAACCCTCTCGATTCAGCTGTCATAACAATTGGGAAGATTACTGGCGGTACGGTTCAAAACATTATCGCTGAAAATGCACGTTTGGAAGGAACTATTCGAACCCTAAATGCTGAATCCATGGCAAAGGTGAAAATGCGAATTGAACAATTGGTAAAGGGAATGGAAATCAGTTATCAGTGTCAAACTGCGATAGACTATGGATGTATGTATTATCAGGTTCAAAATGAACGGCAATTAACCAATGAATTTATTGAATTTGCTGAGAAAGATGATGACATTAACGTCTATCACTGTAGAGAAGCAATGACTGGAGAAGACTTTGGTTATATGCTAAAGGAAATACCAGGCTTTATGTTCTGGCTAGGAGTGGACTCAGATTATGGACTTCACAGCGCCAGGCTGAATCCAAATGAGAAGGCGATAGAACGAGCAATAGCCTTTCTCACACGCTACCTAACATATAAGGGATCACAGTAAATAAATAGGCCGTCAAAGAACCCTCCAGCACAAAGCTGGAGGGTTCTTTGATGATTTACTCTGTCGATAATTCCCGCTTTTAAAAAGAATATTAATGTTCGATGTTCATCGAAGGCTGCCGAGCCATACCTCGTTTAATCGCAACACGAATCTGTCTTTCGATTTCCCCTTGCTTACCATTTACAGTTTTGGCGAGTACTCGTATCACCATGTTTGATGAATCAAATTCTTGAACACCGAGGACGTTTGGTCCTTCAATAATACTTTCTTCATTGTTTGCACTGACTTCCCTACAGGCGTCTTCAATTAATTCTGTCATTAAATCTAAATCAGCCGAGGAATCTATGCTAATATCGACGAGTGCGCGCATATTCCCTCGAGAGTGGTTACTTAGACTAGTAATCTGGCGATTTGGAAGATAGTGAAGGGTCCCATCCATTCCGCGAATAATCGTCGTCTTTAAACCTAGTTGCTCAACTACTCCAGAAAACGTACCAATCGTGACATAATCGCCGACATCAAGCTGTTTTTCAAGAAGGAGAAAGAAGCCTGTTACCACATCACTAACTAACCCTTGAGCACCAAATCCAACTGCTAGTCCAGCGACACCAGCACCTGCTAATATAGCAGTTGTTTTTATGCCTACTAATTGAAGAAGTGTAACTATTAAGAGAAAAGCAAGTACATAGTTTGTGGTATTGCGAATTAAACTCTCCAATGTTAAAGCCCTGCCAGGGGAGACATTTTTTCGTAATTGAATCTTAGCAAACCCTGTTTGGATCAGCTTACTGGCTGAAGCTCTCATTAATACATATATGATATAAGTAAGAAACATTTGCAGCAGGATAAAGCTCCCTGATAGAAGCATCGTTTTCCAATCAATATTTTGATAGTCTTTGGGGATTAGATTTAAAATTGAATAAACAATCATATTAACATCCTTTCTATGTACACCGATTACACGAATTCACTCAAACCTACGCACCCAATTTATTCCCTTTGCTAGTAAAGATAAACGTTAATAATCATAAATAGTCATTACTTATAGGTACAAAGCAGGTTGAAATTACTAATATGCAAATTGTTAAAAAATATAAAATATTTAAAAAAATAGCTGGAAATTTATTTCGAAACTCGGTATATTAGATAATACGTTCTCTAACGAAGAACGAAACTTTGTATACTTTAGTTGGTTTTTTAACAGAAGAGAGGAGGACAAATAGATGGAGACTTTAAGAAAGTTAAAGGATTTTTATTGGCCGTATAAGCGGTACTTTTTTATATCGCTGCTGTTCCTTATAGTTGCTACGGCAATAACTGTGATCTATCCCGTCTTACTAAAAATCACAATTGATGAGGTAGCGCTAAATAAAAACTATAAATTGGTGTCCTACTTAGCACTAGGGTTTGTTGGAATGATGGGAGTGAAAGGGCTGGCAACCTTTATCCAGCAGTACTATGGAGATGTGTTTGGCGTGTCAGCCGTGTATAAATTACGGAATTCGTTATATGAAAAACTTCAATACTTACCCTTTCGCTATTATGACAATGCAAAGACTGGTGACTTAATGTCCCGTCTCACTGCTGATGTTGAAGGCTTCCGTTTTTTTCTTTCTTACGGTTTTTCAGAATTGCTGCGGTTTGTCTTAATGGTAAGTCTTTGTTTCGGTGTGATGATGTATTATTCCATTCCCCTAACGCTTGTTACACTTGCGACACTTCCATTTCTAGCAGTAGTAGTTTTCCAGTTTGATAAAAAAGTACATCCTGCATTTAGAAAAGTAAGAAAATCATTTGGCCAGTTAAATACAAACGTTCAGGAAAATATAAGTGGAATTAACACGGTCAAGTCATTGTCACGAGAAGAGTTTGAAATTAATAAATTTAACAAGGCAAATAGAGATTATAAAGAAATGTCTCTTATGACGTCAGGAATTTGGGCAAAGTATTTCCCGCTTATGGAGCTTTTAGGAAACCTTTCTGTCGTTGCTTTACTAGCCTATGGAGGATATTTAGTCATAGGAAATCAACTTACATATGGCGAATTGGTTGCTTTTTACAGCTTGGTTGGGTACATCCTTTGGCCAATTATTAACCTAGGGTTTGTTATTAATATGTTCTCGCAGGCAAAAGCATCAGGGGAAAGATTACTTGAAATTATGGAAGAAGAAAAGCACATTGAAGTTAATCAAAATCCGATTATGAAAGACAATTTACTTGGGGCAGTGGACTTTCGCCATGTAACCCTTCAATATGCAGAGGAAGATGAAGCAGCCCTAGAGGATGTCTCTTTTACGGTGAAGCCAGGAAAGGTAGTTGGGTTAATTGGGGCAACCGGAAGCGGGAAAACATCAATAACTCAGCTTATTACCCGGTTTTATGAACCGACTGAAGGAGAAATACGGATAGATAATCAATCTGTAAAAGATTATTCGCTTGATACACTTCGTAAGAATATTGGCTTTGTACTTCAGGAATCATTTCTCTTTTCTTCAACCATTCGTGCGAACATTGCCTATGGCAACCCTAAGGCATCGATGGAAGCAATCATTGATGCAGCCAAACGGGCTGATGCTCACGATTTTATAATGGAGCTGCCTGCTCAATACGACACGCTGCTTGGTGAACGCGGCATGGGACTATCCGGAGGACAAAAACAGCGAATTGCTATCGCAAGGGCGATTTGTATTAATCCAAGTATTTTAATCCTAGATGATGCCACAAGTGCTGTGGATATGGAAACAGAATTCAAAATTCAAGCTGCGCTCAAAGATGTCATGAGAGATCGAACAACGGTCATTATTGCTCATCGAATCTCTTCCTTGAAACACGCGGATGAAATACTTGTGCTTGATAATGGAAAAGTCAGTGAAAGAGGAACACATGAACAATTAATTAGGCGTAAAGGTACCTATCAACGAATCTATGATATTCAGTTTCAAGATAAAGAAGCTGTTTCACTAGCAGGAGGGAGCATATGAAGGAAACCAAAATAGAAAAAAGTGTTTTAAAACGATTTCAATATTCAACTGATCAAGTAATTGAAAAACCGTTTAATTATAAGCAAATGGTCCGCTTGTTTCGTTATATATTACCGTATTCGCGGACGCTGCTGCCGCTTGCCATCCTAATGGTATTGTTGACAACAGCTATTAAACTGGTGATCCCTACGTTAATTGGGGTCTATACGCTTGATGGAGCAATTGAGAATAAAGACATTTCGCAGCTTTATCTTCTTGTTGCCATTTTATGCGGAATGTATGTGGTTTCTTATGTGGCCAACATCTTCAGAATAAAATGGATGAATGAACTAGGGCAAAATGTTATATACGATCTTCGTAAGCATTTATTCACCCATGTCCAAAGCTTATCTCATCGTTTTTTTGATCAGCGTTCAGCTGGTTCCATTCTAGTCCGAATAATGAATGATATTAATTCACTACAGGAACTCTTTACGAATGGTGTCATTAATTTATTGATGGATGTAGTCCTCTTGATTGGAGTAATCGTCATCCTCTTTATATTGAGTCCACCGTTAACTCTTGCTATTTTGATTATTCTCCCAATCATGTTCTTTATTTCAACCAGCCTACGAAAGAAAATTCGTAAAAGCTGGCAGGTTGTTCGAATTAAGCAAGCTAAATTGAACTCTCATTTAAATGAAAGCATTCAAGGAATCCGAATTACCCAATCTTTCACACAGGAAAAGGAAAATATGGCCTTCTTTGATGGTGTGAATGATGAGAATTTTGTAAGTTGGAAAGATGCATCGAAAAAGAATGCAGTTTTCCGCCCTTTAGTTGAGGTGACCAATGCAGTTGGTACAGCCGTATTAATCTGGTATGGGACACACCTTATTCAGAATGAAACGATTACGATAGGTGTGTTTGTTTCATTCGCCTTTTATCTGGGGATGTTCTGGGAACCAATCTCAAGACTCGGTCAAGTATACAATCAATTATTGGTGGGTATGGCCTCGTCTGAACGAATCTTTGAATATATTGATGAAAAGCCGCTGATTGATGAGAGAAAGGATGCTATTCGACTGGAGAAGATGAGAGGTGAAATCACCTTTGATCATGTAGACTTCTCCTATGATGGGAAACGCCAAGCATTAAAGAACATTAGTTTGGAGATGAAGGCAGGACAGTCAATAGCCCTTGTGGGACATACTGGTTCTGGAAAGACAACGATCGCAAGCCTTATCAGTCGTTTTTATGACTCAACTGGTGGATCCGTTAAAATTGATGGTGTTGACGTACGAAATTTATCTGTAGACAGTCTTAGAGGAAACATTAGTATTGTCTTGCAAGATACTTTTATCTTTTCAGGGACGATTATGGAGAATATCCGTTTTGGCCGGCCGGACGCAAACGACTCAGAAGTTATTTCTGCCGCAAAGGCAGTCGGGGCAGATCACTTTATCAGCAGACTTCCAAATAATTATGGTACAGAGGTAGAAGAACGCGGAAATATTCTTTCTGTGGGTGAACGCCAATTATTATCTTTTGCCCGGGCATTGCTGGCAAATCCCAAAATACTTATTCTTGATGAAGCGACAGCGAGTATTGATACGGAAACGGAAGTTAAAATTCAAGAAGCATTAAAAACCTTATTAAAAGGTCGTACTTCAATTATCATAGCTCATAGGCTGTCTACGATTAGAGAGGCAGATAATATCTTCGTACTTGATCATGGGGAAATTATTGAACAAGGTAACCACCAGGAATTAATGAAGCAATGTGGTGAATACTACAACCTTGTTCAAGCACAATATACGCTTCAACAAATCAGCTAAGATAACCAACCTGCTCAAGCAAAAGGCAGGTTGGTTTTTTCATTTAGAAGGAATCTTATGATTAGGCATTCTAGTTTATTATTTATTACACAGGAGACTTGCAAAATGCTGTAACTTTTAATCCGTTGTGCTAGAATAGGTATTATTTGATCAGATACACTTCTGGAGGTATTACTGTGAAAAAAGAATTTGTAGTGATTGGCCTTGGCCGTTTTGGCGGGAGTATTGTTAAAGCTCTAGCCGAAGAGGGCATGGAGGTGCTCGCTATTGATTTAGATGAAGATCGAGTCAATGAATATGCGATGATTGCTTCGCATGCTGTAGTTGGTGATACGACTGATGAGAATGTATTAAAAAGTTTAGGAATACGTAACTTTGATCATGTGATAGTAGCCATTGGAGACAATATTCAATCCAGTATTCTAACCACGCTAATGCTTAAAGAGCTGGGAATAGGCAATATCACAGTTAAAGCACAAAATGACTATCATGAAAAAGTGCTGCGAAAAATCGGCGCCGACCATGTTGTTCATCCAGAGCGGGATATGGGGAAAAGAATTGCCCATAAAATCGTCTCAACCAATGTACTAGATTATCTAGAGCTTTCAGATGAACATTCAATCGTCGAAATAGTGGCAAGTGATAAAATGATTGGAAATTCTATCATCGATCTAGATATTCGAGCAAGGTTTGGGATTAATATTGTGGCAGTAAAACGAGGAAAAGAAATCATTGTCTCGCCTCAGGCTGGTGACATAATTCAGAAAGATGATATCTTAATTGTGATTGGAACAGATACAGATATTAATCGTTTTGAAAAGAAAGTGGTGCAATAAAAAAACCGTTCCCATTGGGAACCGGTTTTTTTATTGCTTTTTATTAAACTTCCATGATGATTGGTAATATCATTGGACGTCTTTTCGTTTTTTCGTAAAGGAATGGTGATAAGGTATCCGTAATCTCATTTTTGATTTCTGACCATTGAGTGGTTTTACGTTCCATTACTTTATTTAAATGCTTAGTAATTAGAGATTGAGCGTCACTGATTAAGTCACCAGATTCTCTCATGTAAACGAACCCTCTCGAGATAATGTCAGGTCCAGCAGAAATTCTAAAGTCTTTCATGTTAATACTTACTACGACGATAACAAGTCCCTCTTCAGAGAGAATACGACGGTCGCGTAACACGATATTACCGATATCACCAATCCCGCTTCCATCAATATAAACGGAACCTGAAGGAATCTTGCCGGCAATTTGAGCGGTTTTGTCGCTTAATGCTAACACATCGCCATTGTCCATCATGAAGCAGTTTTCTTCTGGAACTCCACAGTCAATAGCATGCTGCGTATGCATTTTTTGCATACGATACTCACCATGAATCGGCATGAAGAACTTCGGCTTAATTAAGCGAAGCATTAATTTTTGTTCTTGCTGTCCGCCGTGCCCTGAGGTATGAATATTGCTCAGTGGTCCAGAAATAACATCTGCACCTGCGCGGTATAGCTGGTTAATCGTTCTAGAGACGCTGATCGTATTTCCAGGAATTGGTGAAGAAGAAAAGACTACTGTATCACCAGGGATGATTTGTATCTGGCGATGAGTGCCATTTGCGATTCTTGACAATGCAGCCATGCGCTCGCCTTGGCTTCCTGTACATAAAATCGTTACCTTATTAGCAGGCAGTCGATTGATTTGTTGTGCATCAATAAATGTTTCTTTAGGAGCTACAATATAGCCAAGATCCTGTCCGATATTAATGGCTGCTTCCATACTGCGTCCGAAAACTGCAACCTTACGTCCATTATCTACTGCAGCTTCAATCACTTGCTGTAATCTATGGATATTTGATGCGAATGTAGCAAATATGATTCTGCCGTCCACTTTGCGGAAGATATCATCAATACTTTCGCCAACTTTACGCTCTGACATCGTAAAAGTAGGGACTTCGCTGTTCGTACTGTCTGACAGCAGGCAGAGAACGCCTTCCTTACCGATTTCAGCCATTTTTGTTAAGTTAGCAGGTTCACCAACAGGTGTAAAATCAAACTTAAAATCTCCAGTATGAACAACTTGACCAGGAGGTGTTTTAACAACAATTCCATAGGAATCTGGAATACTGTGTGTTGTACGGAAAAATGAAACAGATGTTTTCCGGAATTTAATTACATCGTCTTCTTGAATTTCAATCAAATTTGTCGTACGAAGAAGACCGTGCTCTTCTAGTTTATTACGAAGAAGACCAAGAGCTAATTTACCGCCGTAGACAGGAATATTAATCTGTTTTAAAAGGTAAGGAATACCACCGATATGATCTTCATGACCATGGGTAATAAATAATCCTTTAATTTTATCAACGTTTTTAACTAAGTAGCTGTAATCTGGAATGACGTAATCAATTCCAAGAAGCTCATCTTCAGGGAACTTGATTCCCGCATCGATTATGACAATTTCATCCTGAAATTGTACTGCATATGTGTTTTTACCGATTTCGCCTAGTCCGCCTAAAGCGAAAACGGCCGTTTGGTCATTTTTTACGAATTTCATAAATTATCCTAGCTCCAATACTTTAAAATCTGGATTATTTTGTTTTTCATACTCATAGTATGCACCTGTTACGGGTTCAACATATTCAACGTTATATGGCTTGTCCTTAATTTTAAAACGAGCCTCACGAATTGAATCCGCTTCAACATATATGGTATGAGTATGCTCACGCACTGCTACCTCTTTAATGTTTTCTTGATAATAAACTTTAAAAATCATTCTTAATCTCTCCTATTCATTTTCAATTACTAATTTCATTATATATAAAAACAACAATTTTTTCATGTTTTACAAGAAAAAACAGAGTGCTTCTCAAATATGATAAGGGTGAGACCGAGGTCCACCGAGGGGAGGACACAGGTTTAAAAGGGTATTACTGGTTAAAGGATCGCTGTCATTCTTAATTCGACCTTATACTCACCCAGCATGGAATGACGAATTATGTATGACAAATAAAAAGGTCTTACCATGAAACATTACAATAAGGAAGAAGCCCTTCGCAAGTTTTTGAAGGGCTTTATTAAAAATAGTTAAGCGATTGTCTTTTTTCTCAGTAAATCCTGCCACTGTTTTTGCAGCTTTTTACGTAATTTTTTTAACATCCCGTTCACGCCCCTTAAGTATTATTGTAAAGGATTATTAAAGAAAGTAAATACGTCTTTAAAGGGTTACTGTTGATTAGAGCCAAGAAAAAAATCAATAATCATAAATGCCTGTCCTTATTCTCTATATAAATAGTATATGCTGGAATGCAAATCACTATCAGGATTATGACAATTGGTGTGCTGGGGCAGTAATCCCTTGACTAATTTGCAGGACAAGGATTAAATAAGTAGATAATTACTATCTATTTGAATCTTTTACATATGAAAGCAGGGATTATATTGAAAAAGATTGTGTTCTTTGATATAGATGGAACGCTATTAGATCACGAAAAAAAGTTACCAGCTTCAACAAAGAAAGCAATTAAGGATCTTCAAGATAAGGGGGTATTTGTTGCAATTGCGACTGGAAGAGCCCCGTTTATGTTTGAACCGCTCCGCGAGGAATTAGGGATTGACTCTTTTGTGAGTTTTAACGGACAATTTGTCGTCTTTGAGAATGAGGTTGTCTATCGCAATCCACTGCCAAGAGCGGAACTGACTCGAATTCATCAGCAAGCTGAAAATGAGCAAAAAGCTATGGTATTTATGAATGATAAAACAATGAAGGCTAGTGTGAAAGGGTGCGAACGTGTTACTGAAGCATTAGGTACTCTACGGTTTCCATATCCTGAATGCAGTCCTGAATTTTATCAAGAAAATGATATTTATCAAGCACTATTGTTTACTACAGTAGAAGAAGATCAACAAATTATCCATGAATATGATGATTTGCACTTTATCCGCTGGCATGAATTTTCAACTGATGTCTTACCAGCCGGCGGTTCGAAGGCAGAAGGAATTAAAAGGTTTATTGAACGAACGGATTTCCGTATGGAAGATGTATATGCATTCGGAGATGGGTTAAATGATATTGAGATGCTAGGAACCGTAGGGCATGGTATTGCTATGGGGAATGCTCTTGATGAGGTTAAGAAACATGCTGAATTCGTAACTAAGAATGTAGATGACTCAGGTATTTTATACGGCTTAAAACATATGGGTCTTTTATAACAGTCAAGAGAAAAAGAGTGCAGTGATTCGTCTGTACTCTTCTTTTTTATAGAAAGGGGAATTAATTTAAGTTGAAAACATGTATAAACGCTTTTTGCTAACGTATACTTAATTGTTAATTTATCTAAATGGATAATTAAGGTATAATGTGGTGAGGTTCTATATGGCAGATAAAAGAAGTACTAAGCGCAAATTTCGGCAGAAAAAGAGTAAATATCTGCTTTAGTTACACTTAGTACCTAAAAATTTATTAAAATCATCATATTTTCGTGAATTAAGGGTAAAGAAGGTAAGTCATTTAATTCAGCATAGACAGGCTCCAACGATAATCAACAGAATGAACAGGACAACAATTAAAGCAAAACCGCTGCCGAATCCTCCGCCGCAGCCGCAGCCTCCTCCGCCAGCGTAACCATATCCATAGCTTGGTGCAGGTGAAATAGGGTAACAGCAATCCATTCCTTGACCTTGACCTCCGTAATACATAGGCGATACCTCCAGGTTTATTTATAACCATCCCTGTTGGAATGATTTCTATCAGCCTATGCACATGAGCGGAATAGGTGTAGGCTTGCGCCTACTCATGAGGAGATTTTGAGGATTCGGGCTTGAACTGTTGAATTAAATGAAAAAAGAGAAAAATGTAACTGGGGGAATTGATGTGTTTAGATATGGGAAAATTGTGTTGGCTTTCTTAATGACGATGGGAGTTCTTGCAGGTTGTACAGGCAGCGCAGCACCTGAAGAAGAAATACATACAGTATTAGAAAATGCTATACAAAAAGAGAGTGAATTTGAAAAACAACAGAAACCTCTTGTTGAATTAGAGAATAAAGAGAAAGAACTATATGAACAAATTACTACTCTTGGAATGAAAGAATATGATGAAATTGTTAAACTTTCTGATGAAGCATTAGCAAGTTTAGACGAACGTGAGAAATTAATGGAAAAAGAAAGAACAAGTATTAAGAATTCGGAAAAGGAATTCAAAAAGATTGATGATCATATCGAAGCCATTGAAGAAAAACAGGTAAAACAAGAAGTGCAAACACTTAAAGGAACGATGGAAAAAAGATATAAGAATCATGAGGTATTATATACATCCTACCAAACGAGTTTAGATTATGACCGTGAACTGTATGATCTGTTTAAAAAAGAAGATTTGAAAATGGATGAACTGTCAGCCCAAATTGATAAAATCAATAGCGCCTATCAAGCAGTAATTAAAGCTAATGAAGAATTCAATGCTAGTACGGAATTATATAACAAGCAGAAAGCAAGCTTTTACAAAACAGCTGAAATTAAAACAGAATAAAAAATTTAGAGAAGCAGCCAGCAGGCTGCTTCAGACTGTAGACAAACTCGGGTGGAAATCGAGTTTGTCTACAGTCTTCTTTTTTAGTTTTTAAAATGCGGCTGTTGATTGCAGTGAAAGGCGTTTCGCTTTCCGCGGGCGGGCGGTGAGCCGCATCAATGCTTACGCTCCTGCGGGGTCTCACCTGTCCCGCTGTTCCCGCAGGAGTCTTCACGCCAACACTCCAATCAACGGTCTTTCTAAATTTAATTTGGATTTTAGTCCGACGCTCAAATGGAAACACGTGCTACCCAAGAGCAGATTTAGGAGGAGATCAATTCAAATCGGGGGAATTACGAAGAACACTCTTTCCGACAAATCCGTTCGAACAGGAAGAATCAAAGATTATTAAGTAGAACACAAGTGATCCTGAAAGCAGATACAATTTAAAGATGGAAAACAGTACTTATTAGAGACTTAGTTGCCTTGATAAGCAGGGAAAATTCCATGAAATGTGTTAAA
>NZ_AJTN02000178.1 GCF_000305495.1 Peribacillus psychrosaccharolyticus ATCC 23296
TTTTTCATGTCGTTTGCCGTTTCTTCCGAAGCGACTTAACTAATATACCATCCACACAACTAATCGTCAACATCTTTTTTTAATAATCTTTTTTAGCATTATATTAAAATGTTTTCCGCCTGATTGGTGTACTACATATACTAACATCTTACTCAGCTGACTTCAATAAGCAGAAAGTCCCGAATCATGGTGAAAAAAATAGCTGCCCGCCTATCCAATGATGGATGTGCGGACAGCTATAGACGACAACGTTATTTAATAGAAATAATGTTTTCTTCACTGCTTGTTACTTTACCGGTCTTTTCAATCACAATTGATTGGCCGGGTTTTAAGTTAGTGAAGACAATTGGTGTAATGATAGAAGTAGCATTGTTTTTCACATAGTCTAGATCAACTTGTAATAGAGGCTGTCCAGCTTTGACTTTATCACCTTGGGCAATAAGTGCTTCAAAACCGTTTCCTTCTAATTTAACTGTATCTATCCCTACATGAATCAAAACTTCAAGTCCCGTATCAGATTCAATACCGATCGCATGTTTAGTTGGGAAGAAGTTTACAATTGTTCCATCTACAGGTGAAACAATCGTTCCATCCTCTGGAATGATTGCAAATCCGTCTCCCATCATTTTTTCAGAGAACACTGCATCAGGCACTTCACTAATCGGTTTAATTTCACCAGTAATCGGTGAAATAAAGACATGATTTTCTCCTTCAGTACGTAATGCTTCAGGTATAACATCTACAATTTGGTCTTCTACACCTTTTTCAGGCGGAATTTCAACAGTACGAACAGTTTTTCCTTCCATAATGTCTTTCATTTGACCTTTGATTGTTTCAGAACGAGGTCCGAAGATTGCTTGTATATTGTTACCCACTTCTAAAACGCCGGCAGCGCCAAGTTTTTTCAGTAGGTCTTTATCTACTTGTTTAGCGTCATTTACCGATACTCTTAGGCGTGTGATACAAGCGTCTAAGTGTGCAATGTTTTTCTCTCCGCCCATAGCATCAAGAATCTGCAATGGCAATGTTTCAGCATTAACTTTTACTGCTGGTCCTTCATTTTCATCTTCAACTTCACGCCCTGGCGTTTTTAAGTTGAATTTACGGATGGCAAAACGGAAACCGAAGTAATAAATTAAAGCGAAAACGATACCGACAGGAATGACTATCCATGCATTGGTTTGTGGATTGATTAATCCGAACAATACGTAGTCAATTAATCCACCTGAGAACGTCATCCCGATTTTCACATTAAGTAAGTGCATCGTCATAAATGACAACCCTGCGAAAACTGCATGGATACCAAATAATACCGGTGCTACGAAAAGGAATGAGAATTCAAGTGGTTCTGTAATACCAGTAAGGAATGAAGTTAATGCCGCTGAAGCCATTAATCCCCCAACAATAACTTTCTTTTCTGGACGAGCTTCATGATAAATAGCAAGAGCTGCTGCTGGAAGTCCAAACATCATAAATGGATATTTACCAGCCATAAATGTTCCAGCTGTTAAGTTTTGTACACCATCTTTGATTTGATTCATAAAGATAGCTTGGTCACCTTTAATAATTTCACCTGCCGCATTTGTATACGTTCCAAATTCAAACCAAAACGGCGAGTAGAAAATGTGATGTAATCCAAAAGGTATTAACGATCTTTCTACTAACCCAAAGATGAAGGATGAGATAGTTAAATTACCATTAAGCATGAACTCTGAGAATGAATTCAGACCATGTTGAATTGGCGGCCAAATAACAATCATCAAAAGTCCTAAGATTAGAGCAGATACCGCGGTGGCAATTGGAACAAAACGTTTTCCTGCAAAGAATCCCAGGTATGATGGCAATTCAATTCGGAAGAAGCGATTGTACATGACCGCAGCGATAATCCCGACAATTATCCCGCCAAAAACACCAGTTGATAGGGTTGGAATACCAAGAACACTTGTATATTCTACACTGCCCTCTAAAGCTTTTGCATCAATTCCTAAAGCTGTACCCATTGTAACATTCATAATAAGGAATCCAACGATAGCAGCTAGTCCAGCTACTCCGTCTCCACCGGCAAGTCCGATAGCTACACCAACTGCAAATAATAAAGCCAAGTTGGTGAAAATAACGTTCCCGGCGTTTTCCATAACCGATGCAACCATATCTACTCCGCCATTATTTAAGAATGGCGCTAGATCTAACAACGTAGGATTTTGAAGTGCATTACCAAACGCAAGAAGAATCCCCGCTGCTGGTAAAATCGCTACTGGAAGCATTAACGCTTTCCCTACTTTTTGTAAAACACCAAATAATTTTTTAAACATGGTGTGACCTCCAAAAGTTTTTGTGGAATACTAATAAAAATCAAAAAACAACAATAAAAAGGCATAAGCAAAGGTAAGTATAGATGCCAGCAGCTGATTATATTAATATAACCAGTTACTCAACAATCCATTACTTACTTCACTTATGCCTGATCTAATCAGTAACACGTGAACGTTATTTATAAAGTACTTTATTTGATTTTTGTTTGAAGTCGTTGAAGATGCATGGTCAAATAAACAGCTTCAGCATCGTATACAGGCTTCAAAAGGTTTTTCTGCATAATTTTTATCAGCTTCCAAGCCAGATTATAGCACACGGGATATTCTTCTTTCAATAATTTCGCAATTTTTTGTGGTTCATCAATTTTTTCATCTGCAAGAACTCGATCAATGGTAAAACGGAGATGTCGAACCAGCCTCATATAATCCACGCTTTCTTTGTCCATTTTAAAATCAAGCTGATCTTCTATTAACCCTACTAAATGGCTGACTAATTGTGAAAATTTATTTACTTCAGCTAATTCCTTATTTACAACTGCACTATGAATATGAAGGGTGATGAATCCTATTTCACCTTCTGGAAGCCCGATTCCTGTCTTTTCTTTCATAATCTCAATAACTTCTTTCGCTACCTCATATTCAAAGGGATAAAGCGTAATTGTTTCTCTTAAAAATGGATTTTTCATTTCCATCCCATTTTGGACACGATTGAGGGCAAAAAGAAGATGATCCGTCAAACCAACATGGATATGTTCATTTAAGCTGCCAGGCACCCGAGAATTTATATGTTGAATGGTTTCAATAATACTAGCCTGCATTTCTTCATCTATATTTGGAAGTAACTTTTTGTAATTCGCTTGTTCCTTCTCGCTTTTCAGAACAAACATTTTATCAGCCAAATCTTCAGGCAGCACATCACCTTTTTTACGATTAAAGCCCACACCTTTACCAATTACAACCGTTTCTCCATATGAAGGATGGACTGCTATGGCAACATTATTATTTAATACCTTACTTATATGAATTCCTTCCACGAAAACCCCTCATTTACGGTCGATTTCTATTACTTCCATGTTAGACAAATTACCTGATGAAAGCAAT
>NZ_AJTN02000177.1 GCF_000305495.1 Peribacillus psychrosaccharolyticus ATCC 23296
AGTAAATAATAACATAAACATTACCAGTAATTGTAAAATTGGATCAGGCACTGTGGTTGTTAAGAATATAACTGAGGCAGGAACATATATAGGAGTACCTGCGAGGAGAGTATAGATATGAATATCTTATTTTTAACACTCTTAGATTTCACATCAATAGAAGAAAATGGTATATACACAGATTTGATGCGAGAGTTTGTAAAGGATGATCATACTGTATATATCATTTCTCCGATAGAAAAGAGGAAGCAACAACCAACGAGGTTGATTGATAAAGGTAATTATAAAATACTTAAATTGCAGATTGATAACATTCAAAAAACTAACTTAATCCAAAAGGGAATTTCAACCCTTACGTTGGAATCGAAATTTCTAAAGGGTATAAAAAAATATTTTTCGGAAGTTAATTTTGATTTAGTAATATATTCAACACCCCCAATAACACTTCAGAAGGCAGTTGAATATGTAAAAAAGAGAGATAATGCTAAAGCATATTTATTGTTAAAAGACATTTTTCCTCAAAATGCATTAGATCTAGGTATGATGAAGAAAACAGGGATTAAAAGTATATTATATAGATATTTTAAACAGAAGGAAAAAAAACTATATAAAACATCTGATTATATTGGTTGTATGTCTCAAGCAAATGTGGATTTTTTATTGGAACACAATCCTGAAATTTCTCCAAACATTGTTGAAATATGCCCTAATAGTATAGAACCTGTAAATATTAGTGAAGAAGAGGAATCGTGTATTAGAATTAAAAAGAAATATAGTATACCTTTTGATAAAACTATATTCATATATGGCGGGAATCTTGGGAAACCGCAGGGAATTAACTTTTTAATTGAGTGCCTAAGGGCAAATATAGCTAATGATCAAGTATATTTTGTTATAGCTGGTTCGGGGACAGAGTATACTAAACTTGAAATTTTTTTTGAAAATGAAAAACCAACAAATGCACGTTTATTCTCTCAATTACCAAAAGTGGATTATGAAGTTCTAGCCAATTCATGTGATGTGGGTTTAATATTTCTTGATAAGCGTTTTACGATTCCAAATTTCCCATCAAGACTACTTTCTTATATGCAGGCATCAATGCCTGTTTTAGCAGCAACTGATATAAATACAGATATAGGGAACGTTGTTGAAAAAGGTGAATTTGGCTTTTGGTGTGAGAGTAAAAATGTTGAACAATTCAATATAAATGTACAAAAGTTATGTGATACTAAATTAAGAAAACGCATGGGCATAAATTCCAGAAATTATCTAGAAACTAATTATACAGCCAAGCACTCATATGAAATTATAATAAGTCATTTTAATTAAAAGAAAAGAGGAATCAGATGTTTAAAAATAAAACTTTATTAATAACAGGTGGAACAGGTTCTTTTGGAAATGCCGTAATGAAACGATTCCTAGATACAGATGTAAAAGAAATTCGTATTTTTTCCCGTGATGAAAAAAAACAAGATGATATGCGTAAATTATATAAAAACGACAAGCTTAAGTTTTATATTGGTGATGTAAGGGATATTGCAAGTGTGAAAAATTCAATGCATGGGGTAGATTACGTTTTTCATGCAGCTGCTTTGAAACAAGTACCTTCATGTGAATTCTTTCCTCTTGAAGCTGTAAAGACTAATGTTTTAGGTACAGATAATGTACTTACTGCAGCTATTGAATACGGAGTGAAAAAAGTAATTTGTCTATCTACAGATAAAGCAGCTTATCCTATAAATGCTATGGGAATTTCAAAAGCCATGATGGAAAAAGTTGTTGTAGCAAAAGCTAAAACAGTTGGTCCAGAGAGAACCCTAATTTGTGGAACAAGATATGGCAATGTAATGGCCTCACGGGGATCAGTTATTCCATTATTTATAGAACAGATAAAGAGTGGACAACCACTTACTATTACTGATCCTAATATGACTAGATATTTGATGAGCCTTGAAGAGGCGGTTGAATTGGTTGTGTTTGCTTTCCAAAATGCAGAAGCAGGAGATATTATGGTACAAAAAGCACCTGCTAGTTATATTGGTGATTTGGCCCAAGCAATTAAAGAGTTATTTAATGCTAATAATGAAATTAAGGTCATAGGTACAAGACATGGTGAGAAATTATATGAAACTCTTTTAACAAGAGAAGAGTATGTAGTTGCTGAAGATTTAGGTGGATTTTATAGAGTACCAGCAGATAAGAGAGATTTGAATTACGATAAGTATTTTGATGATGGAGATAAAAAATTATCAACTGATGAAGAATACAATTCTCATAATACAAGAATTTTAAATATAGACCAAATAAAAGAGACACTACTAGGATTGGAATATATTCAAAATGAATTAAAAGCTAGTGTGGTAGGCTCAAAATGACGATAAAAAGTATAATTTTTAAGAAAGGATTGAAACTACAGTGAAAATACTTGTTACTGGTGCAAATGGATTTGTTGGCAAAAATTTAATTGCGGAATTAAAAAATAAAGGATACGACGAAATATTTAAATTCAGTCGGGGTAATGATCCTTCTCTATTAGAAACTTATATAAAGGAATGTGAATTTGTATTTCATTTAGCTGGGGTTAATAGACCAGAAGAAGAAAATGAATTTATGGAAGGAAATTATGGTTTCACTTCTGAATTGTTAGATCTTCTTAAGAAACATAACAATAATTCTCCAATCCTCTTTCCTTCATCCATACAAGCTGAAAAAGATAATCCATATGGCAGAAGTAAGATAGCGGGAGAAGATTTATTATTTGATTATCATATGCAAACTGGAGCGGAAGTATATATATATAGATTGCCAAACTTATTTGGTAAATGGAGTAAACCAAACTACAATACAGTCGTAGCAACGTATTGCCATAATATTGCTAGGAATTTAGATATTCAAGTAAGCAATCCTGAAGTGGAGTTAACGCTTTGTTATATTGATGATGTTTTAGCGGAATTTATGAGAGCAATGAATGAGAATCCTACTAAAAAGGATAAATACTGTTTTGTAGAGTCAACACACCAAATTAAATTAGGTAAATTAGCCGAACTTATTAGTAGCTTCAAGGAAAGCAGAGTAAATTTAAGTATTCCTAATATGGAAGAAGGTTTAACTAAAAATTTATATAGTACCTATTTAAGCTTTTTACCAAAGGAAAGTTTTTCTTACGAGTTGAAAATGAATTGTGATCAAAGGGGCTCTTTTACAGAATTTATTAGAACTCCTGATAGAGGCCAAGTATCAGTGAATGTCTCCAAACCTGGGATTAGGAAAGGAAACCACTGGCATCATACTAAAAATGAAAAGTTCCTTGTAGTAAGTGGAAAGGGACTCATTAGATTTAGAAAAATAGATACAGATGAAATTGTTCAATATGAAGTGAATGGTGAGAAACTAGAGGTGGTAGATATACCTATTGGTTACACTCACTCAATTGTAAATATTGGTGATACTGATTTAGTAACAGTCATGTGGGTAAATGAATGCTTTGATCCAGAAAAACCAGATACTCACTTCTTGGAGGTTTAAATATTGGATAAATTAAAAGTCATGACAGTCGTTGGTACTAGACCAGAGATTATAAGGCTGTCAGCTGTAATAAATAAATTAGAAGAATCAAATGCAATAGAACATATACTAGTTCATACAGGTCAAAATTATGATTATGAGTTAAATGAAGTGTTTTTTAAAGATTTCAATTTAAGGAAACCTGATTATTTTTTGAATGCTGCTACGGGGACTGCGGTGGAAACTGTAGGAAATATATTAATTAGCATAGATCCCATCTTAAAAGAAGTAAAACCGGATGCATTTTTAGTACTAGGAGATACGAATAGTTGTTTATGTGCTATTGCAGCCAAGAGAAGGCAGATTCCTATTTTCCATATGGAGGCGGGAAATAGATGTTTTGACCAAAGAGTACCAGAAGAAACGAATAGAAAAATTGTTGATCACACAGCAGATATTAATTTAACTTATAGTGATATTGCAAGAGAATATTTATTAAGAGAAGGCCTTCCTGCGGATCGAATTATTAAGACTGGAAGCCCGATGTTTGAAGTTCTCAATTCTAGAAAAGATGATATTGAGAAATCAGATGTATTAGAGAGATTAAATCTTGAAGAAGGAAAATATTTTGTTGTATCTGCTCATAGAGAAGAAAATATCAATTCCGAAACTAACTTTATGGATTTAGTTGAAAGTTTAAATGTGGTTGCAGAGAAGTATAAAATTCCTGTGATTATTAGTACTCATCCTAGAACTAAGAAAATAATTGATGCTAAAGGAATCGTATTTAATTCTTTAGTAAAAATAATTAAACCAATTGGATTTAATGATTACAATAAGTTGCAAATTAACTCAAAAGCTGTTTTAAGCGATAGTGGCACTATTAGCGAAGAATCTTCTATTCTTGGTTTTAGAGCACTTAATATTAGACAAGCCCATGAGAGACCTGAGGCAATGGAAGAGGCAGCAGTTATGATGGTTGGCTTACGAAAAGAAAGAATATTACAAGGACTTGAGGTATTAGAGTCACAAGAAGAAGGAACTTTAAGAATTGTTAGCGATTATAGTATGTCTAATGTCTCGAGTAAAATATTAAGAATTATTATATCGTATACAGAATATGTGAATAGGGTTGTTTGGAGGAAATAAAGTGAGGGTTTTACAAATTAACTCTGTTTGTGGTATCGGCAGTACAGGACGAATTGCAACAGATATACATGCTATTTTAGCAGAACAGGGCCATGATAGTTATATTGCTTATGGAAGAGATTCCCCTTTGAATTGTGATACGGCTATACGTATAGGAACTAACCTCGATAATTATGTGCATGTTGCCAAAACAAGAATATTTGACCAACATGGTTTTGGGTCAAAAAAAGCAAGTGAAGATTTTATTGGTAAAATAAAGGAAGTTAATCCTGATGTTATCCATTTGCATAACATTCACGGATATTTTATTAATGTTGAATCATTATTTAGGTATATAAAGGAAGCAAATAAACCAATTGTTTGGACTTTGCATGATTGTTGGGCATTTACTGGTCATTGCACATATTTCGACTTTGTTGGTTGTGACTGTTGGAAAATTGAGGGTGATCATAAATGTATACAAAAGAGAAGTTACCCAGCTAGCTTTCTATTTAATAATTCACGGAATAATTTTAATAGGAAAAGAAAAGCATTTGCAGGCATTAAGAATTTAACAATCGTTACTCCATCAAAATGGCTTGCAGAATTAGTAAAACAGTCATTTTTGGGAGAATACTCCATTAAAGTAATAAATAACGGAATTGATTTAGATGTTTTTAAACCAACTGATAGTGATTTTAGGCAAAGGTTTAATTTGAAAAATAAATTTATTACTTTAGGTGTTGCTAGTACTTGGGATAGCAGAAAAGGACTTAGTTACTTTTTGGAGTTATCCAGGAAACTTAATGATGACGAGGTTATAGTTCTTGTAGGATTATCTAAAAAACAACAAGAGGACTTACCTAAGAATATTATTGGTATTTCAAGGACAAATAATATTCAAGAATTAGTT
>NZ_AJTN02000176.1 GCF_000305495.1 Peribacillus psychrosaccharolyticus ATCC 23296
ATTAATTATAATGAAAGCATCTTGAGAAGAGATGTACCTATGATTGTGTTGTTGAGATGTGGGGAAGCAGTGAGAAAAAAGTGATGTTCATGATGCGGGTTATAAAGCAAAGATGGGTAAACCGAAGCCGGTATATAGTCAAAACTGCAAAAAAATAGTACCCCGTCAGCCAGTCAGCATTCACATTGCTGACTTTTTCTTATTCCAGAAGCCCCCCTTCTTCTGTTTAAAAAGTTGTATAATAATAACTACCGATTATTCACCTTTTAAGGAGGTTGCTGATTTGCATCAGATTAACCCGTTCAAATATGCATCAGACGAAAAACGCTATCACACCTGGAACTATCATTTACGTCAAGAATTCGGTCACAAAGTGTTTAAGGTTGCTCTCGATGGGGGCTTTGACTGTCCCAACCGTGACGGCACCGTCGCTCACGGCGGATGTACATTCTGCAGTGCCGCTGGATCAGGTGACTTTGCTGGCAGCAGAGTCGAACCGTTGGATGTCCAATTTAAAGAAATTAGTGAAAAAATGCATCATAAATGGAAAGATGGTAAATACATGGCCTATTTCCAAGCGTTTACGAATACACACGCACCCGTAGAAGTACTACGGGAAAAATACGAAGGCGTTCTCCAGGAAGAAAATGTCGTCGGTTTATCTATAGGTACTCGGCCAGATTGTTTACCTGATGATGTGGTTGAGTATTTGGCGGAACTTAACGAACGGACATATCTTATTGTGGAGCTTGGACTACAAACCGTGCATGAGAAAACAGCTCGGATGATCAATCGTGCGCACGACTTTGCCTGCTACAAAGAAGGAGTTGAAAAATTACGAAAGCATGGCATACGAGTCTGTTCTCATATTATTAACGGCCTTCCGCAGGAATCTTATGAAATGATGATGGACACAGCACGTGAAGTTGCCAAACTCGATGTTCAAGGAATCAAGATCCATTTACTGCATCTTCTTAAAGGAACACCGATGGTCAAACAATACGAAAAAGGCTTACTTGAGTTTCTTACCTTTGAAGACTATATCTCGCTTGTTTGTGATCAACTCGAAATTCTTCCTCCTGAGATGATTATCCACCGCATAACAGGTGACGGCCCAATTGAATTAATGGTTGGTCCCATGTGGAGTGTTAATAAGTGGGAAGTATTGAATGCCATCGATGCCGAATTAAAGAGGCGTGACAGCTATCAGGGGAAATTTTACATAACGGAGGTTCCACTTAAATGAAACTAGAAAAGATCTTACCATTTGCCAGTCGTTTATTGAAAGATTCTTTAACCCATGGAGATATCGCCGTTGATGGAACAGTCGGAAATGGTTTTGATACCGTTTATCTTGCTGATTTGGTCGGTGAAGAAGGACATGTATATGGATTTGACATTCAGCAAGCAGCGATCGATCAAACGAAGAAAAAGCTGACAACCGATCAGGTAACCGAACGATGCACATTATTTACCGCTGGACATGAACAAGTGACCTATCGTATTCCCGAGAAACACCATGGTCAAATAAAAGCTGCCATTTTTAATCTTGGTTATCTTCCCGGCGGCGACAAATCCATTGTCACGCATTTTGAAACCACTATTTCAAGTGTAGAACAGCTCCTTGATATTATGGCACCAGGCGGAATGATTGTCCTCGTTATTTATCATGGTCATCCTGGGGGCGCTGAGGAACGCGACCATTTACTCGAATATGCCGCAGCATTATCTCAGCATCGAGCACATGTCCTGCAATACCAGTTTATAAATCAAGTGAATGAGCCACCATTTATCCTCGCTATAGAAAAAATATAGATTAAAAAGAAGCTCCCGAAATCTCTCGGCAGCTTCTTTTTCATTGAACTACGTATCCAAGCGTCTTTAGGCGGGTTTCGACAAAACTGAGCGCATATGTGAATACATCATTTCTTTCTGGTTCATTAAAAATTTCATGATAAAGTCCGGGCCATTCTTTAAATTGCTTTTCGCTGCATTGATTATAATTAAACCATTCTCTGACGGGGCGCTTGTCAACTACCTTATCATCGCCGCCCTGCATTAATAGCATTGGTATATCCTGAAACTCTGGAATATCCTCAAAGGCTTCCTTAATTGCACCCAGCAGTTCACGATACCAGCGAACGGATACCTTCGTAACATATAGTGAATCATTGAGGTCTTCTTCCTGGATTTCTAGATTCCTCGTAACAAGTTCCGGTTTAAGACCCGCATCAATTCTTAATTTAGGCAATGCGATATTTAAGCCTACCGAAGCCGCACCAATCAGCTTAGGCGGCTGTGTCACGAGTCCTAAGCAAGGCGAAGAAAGAATAACGCCGGCTATGTCTAGTTCATCTTCTTGTAGAAGTCTGATCGCAATCAATCCCCCCATGCTGTGTCCCAGCAGGAAGACTGGCAGCGCATATTCATATGCCTCTTCAATCCAGGTTCTTACCTCAATTAAGTATTGTTCAAATGAATTGATATGTCCTCGATAGGCTCTCGTTGTCATTCCTTGGCCTGGAAGATCCCCCATAATGACATGATATCCAGCAGAGCGCCACATTTGTGACAACCATTTATATCGGCCATGATGTTCCATTGCTCCATGTACCATAACAATTACAGCTTTCGGGCTTCCTTCAGCCTCCCATTTCCACATATGATGTCCCCCCTATCAATTTCAAGGTGTATTTTTTTCCAAATAAGTTTTCGTCCTTTATAATACAAATAATACATAAAAAATGTCGATTTCGGAAAGGATTTGTTTTAAATATGCCAGTGTACCCATATAAAAACAAAATACCGCAAATTGCTGAAAGCGTTTATCTTGCTGAGAATACGATTATAACAGGCGATGTTACCATTGATGCTGAATCAACCATTTGGTTCAATTCCGTCATTCGAGGAGATGTTGCGCCAACCATTATCGGAAAAAAGGTTAATATTCAGGATAATAGTATTTTACACCAAAGCCCTAATAATCCACTGATTATTGAAGATGAAGTGACAATTGGACATCAAGTTATTCTTCATAGCTGTAAAGTTAGGAAAGGTGCACTTATCGGAATGGGCTCGATCATTCTTGATAAAGCTGAAATCGGTGAGGGTGCATTTATCGGAGCCGGTAGTTTGGTCCCTCAAGGAAAAGTGATTCCACCCAACACATTAGCGTTCGGAAGACCAGCTAAAGTCATCCGCGAGCTAACGGAAGAGGACAAACGTGATATGGAGCGCATTGTAAACGAATATGCCGAAAAGGGCCAATATTATAAACACACTGCTCCACTAGAATAAGATATGAATTCATTACATACTAGGAGCTTGATTGTTATAGTATTGATTCAGAAAAGCAGGATAATGCAAAAAAAGAAATCTTACCTAGGTAAGATTTCTTTTTTTGTTTATGCTTTTGCTTGTTCTTTTAAAGAAGCTGCCTTGTCTGTACGCTCCCAAGGAAGATCTACATCCGTACGGCCAAAATGTCCATACGCTGCAGTTTGTTTATAAATTGGTTTACGAAGATCGAGCATTTTAATAATTCCAGCAGGGCGAAGATCAAAGTTCGCACTGACCAAGTCCACTAAAATATCTTCATCAACTTTTCCAGTACCGAATGTATCAACAGCGATTGATACCGGTTTAGCTACACCGATTGCGTAAGCAAGCTGTACTTCCACTTTGTCAGCCAGACCTGCAGCCACTAAGTTCTTCGCTACATAGCGTGCAGCATACGCAGCTGAACGGTCCACTTTAGTCGGATCTTTACCAGAGAATGCGCCACCGCCATGACGAGCATATCCACCATAGGTATCAACGATAATTTTCCGTCCTGTCAGACCTGCGTCACCTTGTGGTCCTCCAATTACGAAACGGCCAGTTGGATTGATGAAATATTTTGTTTCAGCATCAATTAACTCGCTAGGTACTACCACATTAATGACATGTTCTTTTAAATCGCGTTGAATTTGTTCCAATGTAACATCAGGACTATGTTGAGTCGAAATAACAATGGTATCTACACGGACCGGCTTGTTATTTTCATCATACTCAATTGTTACCTGAGTTTTTCCATCTGGACGAAGATAATCTAACGTTCCATTTTTACGGACTTCTGTCAGACGACGAGAAAGCTTATGAGCCAATGAAATAGGCAACGGCATAAGTTCTTCTGTTTCGTTACATGCAAACCCAAACATCAATCCCTGATCTCCAGCACCGATTGCATCAATTTGATCATCAGTCATTTGACCTTCACGAGATTCAAGAGCTTCATCGACTCCAGCAGCAATATCAGCTGACTGTTCATCAATCGAACTTAATACAGCACATGTTTCAGCATCAAAACCATATTTTGCGCGTGTGTATCCAATACCAGCAATTGTATCGCGCACGATTCTTGGAATATCTACATAGGTAGAAGTAGTAATTTCACCAGCAACTAATACTAAACCAGTTGTAACAGATGTTTCACATGCAACACGTGCATTTGCATCCTTAGCTAGGATAGCATCCAGAATTGAATCTGAAATCTGATCACAAATTTTATCCGGATGTCCTTCTGTCACAGACTCAGAAGTAAATAAACGACGTTTCTTTGACATTCTTTTGCCTCCTCAAATGTTCTCAGGCTAAGAAAAGGAATGGCAGCCATTCACATTATCTTTTCCCATTTTGTTAGACGAAACTCATTCCCAGTTGGTATTATATAATAGAAGCAGAAAGGTTGATGCGAGTCATTCATTGTAAAAATGAATGATTAAACGCATAAAAACCCTTCCTAGTTTTTGAGGAAAGGTTTGTTGTCTCGAAATGATCCTTTCACTCTTATCGTTCAAGGGTTTTTTTACCTTGCTCAGGTTAGCACCAACACTAAAATGATTTTGAAAATAACCAATTGCTGATAAAAGCAATTTATTGTTTTATCAAAATCAAACATTCTAGCAGGTTGCTGGGTTTCATTGGGCCTGGCCCTCCACCATCTCTGGATAAGAGAATCCGTACAATTTAAAATCATAACGTAATTCTACAAATTCTGTCAATACTTATTTCATATTCAGTAGAAAAAAAACTTCTATTTACCACTATCCTCACATTATGTCATAGTACGGAGGAAAAATGGAGGAATACGCTCATATAACCTATAGTCCCTTTCATTAAATTTGCCGAGTAAAAACCAATTCCTCTCAGGAAATACACGAAACCAAACAAATAGTATAGACTATTAAAATCAATGTGTTATACTATTCATAAATTGATTATAAATTCAAATAAAGGAAGGTATCTCCTATATGAATACGCTTGATATCTCAAATGAGTTACACCAATTATTATCCGGTAACAACATACATGTGCAGCTTTCTGTACCTCAATTAGTGGAAAAAGTTTTAAGCCGCAACGAAGGACAGCTTACGTCAACAGGAGCTGTAAAAGCTGAAACCGGAAAATATACAGGACGTTCTCCTAAGGATAAATATATAGTAGATGAAAAAGCTGTTCATAAAAAGATTGATTGGGGTACTGTTAACCAACCGATTTCTAGTGAAGTATTCGCAAAGTTATACGATAAAGTCCTGCAGTATTTAAAGCAAAAAGATGAAGTATTTGTTTTCAAAGGCTTTGCAGGTGCAGATAAACAGCATCAATTACCCATTCAAATCATTAACGAATATGCTTGGCATAATCTGTTTGCCCATCAATTATTTATTCGCCCAAATGAAGAAGACCTTCAAGATCATTTATCAGAATTTACGGTCATCTCAGCACCAAACTTTAAAGCCGATCCAGCCGTAGACGGTACACAGTCGGAAACGTTTATTATTATTTCCTTTGAACGCAGGACGGTATTAATCGGCGGTACTGAATACGCAGGAGAAATGAAAAAGTCCATTTTTTCAGTTATGAACTTTCTTCTTCCTGAAAAAGGGATTCTTCCCATGCATTGTTCAGCCAATGTCGGCAGAGAAGGGGACGTCGCTTTATTCTTTGGTTTATCAGGAACTGGCAAGACCACATTATCTGCAGACTCCAACCGAAAATTAATTGGTGATGATGAGCATGGCTGGTCTTCAAACGGCGTATTCAACATCGAAGGCGGCTGCTATGCAAAATGCATCAATCTTTCTCGTGAAAAAGAACCTCAAATCTTTGACGCCATTCGTTTTGGTGCCGTTCTTGAGAATGTTGTTCTTAACCCAGATACCCGCGTCGCGGATTATGACAGCAGTGCCTTGACTGAAAACACACGTGCTGCCTACCAAATACAATCAATTGATAATATCGTTGACCCAAGTGTTGCAGGTCACCCAACAACGATTATCTACCTAACTGCTGATGCGTCAGGCGTATTGCCTCCAATTAGTAAACTATCGAAAGAACAAGCCATGTTCCATTTTTTAAGCGGCTATACAAGTAAATTAGCTGGAACGGAGAGAGGCATCACCTCCCCTGAAGCAACGTTCTCCACTTGCTTTGGCTCACCATTCCTACCGCTTCCTGCAGTACGTTATGCAGAAATGCTAGGCGAAAAAATTGATGAGCACAGTGCAAAAGTATTCCTCGTCAATACAGGTTGGACTGGCGGCGAGTACGGCGTTGGCAGCCGAATGAAGCTTGCTTATACAAGAGCCATGGTGCAGGCAGCACTTGAAGGGGAATTAACCAATGTCGAAACCATCAAAGACGAAGTATTTGGCTTTGATATCCCACTACACGTGCCTGGCGTTCCAGACGAAGTACTCCAGCCTACACGAACATGGGAAGACAAAGACGCCTATAAAGCTAAGGCCATCGAACTAGCACAAAAATTCAATGAAAACTTCAAACAATTTTCAAATGTAGCCAGTACCATTAAAGATTTAGGCGGCCCATTAATCAAATAAAAAAACGCTCTCCCAAAAGATCATTGATCTTATGTGGAGAGCGTTTTTTGTTCATAAAAGCCCCTTGAAAACGAGCTTATATTGGTAATTCATCTAGTTAATACACCGGGATTGGCATCAGATTCACTATATCGTCTTTGATTCGGCCTTAAGTGGGAAACATTCGGCCCTTTCTGCATTTTATTCGGCCCTTACTCTCGATCATTCGGCCCTTTTAGCAAAAGATTCGGCCCGACGCCCTCTTAGATACTCATTCTGGACACCCCCGCCCCCGCGCAGAAACTCCTTCATAAAATAACATCTTGGCACTTAAAAAAGTGTATCTTTCCCTTTTTCTGTCTAGATAAACAGACTTTCTTGGAAATTCCTTCATTTGAAGCAGCCAGATTGGTGTTAGATCCACTGAATCCTCTTTGATTCGGCCTTAAATGACAAACATTCGGCCCTTTCTGCATTTTATTCGTCCCTAACTCTCGATCATTCGGCCCTTTTAGCAAAAGATTCAGCCCTACGCCCTTTTAGATACTCATTCTGGACAACCCCCATCCGCGCAGAAACGCCTTCATAAAATATTACCTTGGCACTTAATAGACAAAACAAAAAGCAGTCTATCCTCCTAGGAGAATAGACTGCTTCAATCATTAGTATTGATTAATGTACTAATGTGTAAAGAGCTTTGATATGAGCTAAATAACGTACATTACTTGCTTCCTTCATCAATGTTGCAGGAAGTCCTTTAAGTGATGTTCCGCTCGCACCAATTGATGCTACGGCATCTTTACGTCCAAGGCTCGCAAGTGTACCGGAGTTAATTGGGCTGAATGTCTCGAATGATTTGCCCTCAAGGTATGCGTAAAGGTTGTATCCTACGTTTTCACCCATTTGCCAAGCGATTTGTGCAGTTGGCGGATATGGACGGCCGTCTGGGCCAAAGAATACAGCACTGTCTCCAGCAATGAAAACATCATTATGTGATGTTGATTGAAGGAATTCATTAACTGTTGCACGTCCACGGTTCACTTCAAGACCTGATTGTCCTACAAGTGGATTTCCTTGTACGCCGCCTGTCCATACGAATGTATTCGCAACGATTTTTTGACCGTCTTTAAGGTCGATTACATTTCCTTCAACGCCTGTTACAGGAAGACCTGTTAGGAAAGTTACTCCGCGTTTTTCAAGGCTGGTTGTTGCACGTTCAATTAAATGATCAGGAAGCATTGGCATAACCTTTGGACCTGCTTCAACAAGCATCAATTTAATTTCACTTGGATTAATTCCATGACGTTTAGCAAGTGCAGGCATTCTATCAGCGATTTCACCAACTAATTCGATTCCTGTTAATCCTCCGCCGCCGATTAGGATAGCTGCATCAGCTGGATTCTTAGTTTTTGCATAAGCTGCAATACGTTCTTCAATATGTTGATTGATGAAGTTCGCATCTTTAGCAGATTTTAAAACTAAGCTATTTTCTTCAAGACCAGGGATGCCGAAGTAAGCTGTTGTGCTTCCAAGAGCAACGACAAGAGCATCATATGTTAATGTAGAGCCGTCATTAAGTTTTACTTCTTTAGTATCTGCTGAGAATGTTTCAACTTTAGCAATCTTAAGTTTAACATCTTTCCCGCGAAGAAGTTTTTCTAATGGCATAGCGATTGCTTGTTCAGCAATACTTCCTGCTGCTAAACGATGTAATTCTGTAATAATTTGGTGTGTTGGGTATTGGTTTACAACGGTAACTTTTGCTTCATCAGCTGTTAAATATTTACGAACGGTTAAAGCTGCTAGCAATCCGCCATAACCTGCTCCTAAGATGACTATTTTCTTTGACATAGTGTATCCTCCGTCCTAACTGTAGAAATGTAATAGAACTTATTTTTGTTTATTATTTTCAGCATTAACTTGTAGGAAAGCGTTCATGAAACGGAACATTTTTTGTGCTTGTGGGTCTTTGATCATTTTCATTAGACCAAAAAGGCCGATTGATTCTGTACTATTTTCTGCGCGTTCTTTTGCTTCCAGTGTAGTTGCTGCAACATTTTTCAATGAACCTACTACAGGTCCTGCAATTTCAGTAATAGCTCCTACAGTATCGCTTTTAAGAACTTCATCAGTAGATATTGCTTGAACAAAGTCATAAGACTTCGTCATAACAGTTACCAATTCCGTTAATTTTGGAAGTTGTTCAACTAGAGCCGTCAAAGACTCCTGAACTTCTGGATTAAGAAGTTGATCTAAAATATCCAGTTTTTCTTGTGTTGAAGCCAATGCTGCTGCTTGTTCATTTGTTTGAGCGATTGATTCTGACATATCCCATTCTCCTTTGCAATAAGCATAATGCTTTAATTCGGGAATTAGTGTGTTCCCTATTTCACATAATAACTCTCAAAGCCGCAAGAGCTTAAAAAAAGAGCATTATTATGACTCCACAGCCTAAAATGTATTACTACATATTTGGGATTCAAACATATCCCCAAACCTAAATTTAGTTAATAGATAGAAAGTTTCTGTTAGGAGCCCGAACATGCCCTCGCTTTGGTACATTGGACATATTTTTAAATGACGGGTTCTGTAACTAGCAGCTTCCCCGAAAAATAAGCTTGGTTTAAATAATACATATTATACTATTAAATATATCACAAAATTGTCATAAGTAGCGCGTCGATTTTTAAAATGGCGTTTTTTCACGGAGTATTTTTTCCTATTTCAACCATATTAAACTATTCATACACTGCTTTTATATATCGTGAAATCCTTCACAAACATTCATTTATCAACTGTTTTACTTTTATGTCTCCCAAAAAAAGTTTGTTGTCTCCAACTGATCAATTCCCTGAAAAAATATTTTTTTACTGCAAAAAAATAAAAAAAAGTGAGCGCTGAATCCTTGCGCTCACTTCAATAACTATTTATACAGAAGATATTTTTTTCGAACATCCATAAAGTCTTTTAATCCATTCTTCCATTCTGCTTTCATTTGCGATACTGTTTTTCCTTGTTCAATGCCTTGCCTGATCGAACCATTTCCAACCAGATTATCAAAAAATGATATTCCGTTTGAACCAGGAGTTCTAAAGGCAAAGTCATTTGGATACATATCATGGACGGTTTTCACAATATGGAGACCTGTTTCAAATGGTTTGTACTCATTACGATTCGTTACGTGAATTTGAATTCCATGAGAAAGAACATTTACGTGCTTAGAGAAGCTTGGTGTAAAAGAAGCTGATCTAAACAGAACACCTGGAAGATCAAGCTTATTCAAGTTCTCCGCTAGTTCATCTCCATTAATAAATGGAGCGCCGATTAATTCAAAAGGCTTCGCTGTTCCTCTGCCTTCCGATAAATTTGTTCCTTCGATTAATGCTGCACCTGGGTAAACAGATGCCGTTTCAAGTGTCGGCATGTTTGGAGATGGCAAGACCCATTCTAGCGGTGTTTCATCATAATGCTGATATCGTTTCCAGCCTTCCATTTTTACCACTGTTAAATCAGCTCCGATGTTAAACTCTCTATTAAAGAGTAAAGCAAGCTCCCCTACTGTCATCCCGTGGCGTACGGGAATAGGAAATTCTCCAACAAATGAAGAATATTTATCTTCCAGTACGGGGCCTTCTACTTCCTGGCCGCCAAGCGGATTAGGCCGGTCAAGCACAATAATTTCTTTATTATTCTCTTTGGCTGCTTCCATAGCTAATGCCATTGTATAAATATACGTGTAGAATCGACTTCCTACATCTTGAATATCAAATACGAGTACATCCACGTTTTCCAGCATTTCTGGTGTCGGCTTTTTCGTTATTCCATAGAGACTATAAACTGGAAGCCCCGTTTTAGGATCTGTATAAAAGTCAACGTATTGTCCAGCCTGTGCACTTCCTCTTACCCCATGTTCAGGTCCGTATAGGGCTGTTACATTGATTTCCTTATGACTCGACATCAGATCCACAATACTTGTTAACTCCTGGTTTACACCAGTTGGATTTGTAATAATCCCCACACGTTTGTTTTTCAACGTTTTTATTTTATCCTGTAAAAGGACATCAACCCCTAAACGGAACTTGGGCTGTTTATCGTGTTTACTCTTATCGGCGGTTGCCGATGAATAGACAGTCATGATGAGCAGTAATGTCATCATACCAGCTAGCCATTTTTTCATCTTTTTCCCCTCCATCTCTAATAGTTTAAACCATGTCCAAACCCATAGAGAACATCACCAACACTGTTATAGATAGTAATTGGTAGTTTTCCTGTTGGGTTGTTTTGGCCAAAAATAGTTGCAGCTGATGCTTCAAAACTAGCACTTCTAAAGCCGTATTGTACTAAGTAAGCGTCAACATTTGGATAAGCCATAACATCGTATGGATTTCTGATTCCAATACCGATCACAGGAATGGTGCTTGATGTAAGCTGATTAGCAAGCTTCATCTGGTCACTATTTGGCGACCGGCCGCTGACAGTTGAGGTCATTGTTCCTAAAATAATCGTTTTCGCATCTTGAATCCCAGCTAATTGTTCTTCAGAAAGTGGTTTTGTAGTGGAGATGACTTGAACATTTTCATGATATTTCTTTATCTCTGTTTCTAGCTCAGTAAGATACGTACTGCCAATTACAACGACCTTTTCTTTCTGAGTTGCTTTTAAAGGCAGTACATCTTCATTTTTCACTAACGTAATGGATTTTGCTGCTGCTTCTTTTTCTATTTGTTTATGTGTTGCCGAGCCTACAACTGATTGGGCATTTTTCACTTTTTCAGTAATACTCTTTTCTTCTTCAGCTTTAATAATTCCGCGGTTTACCTTAAGTGTTAAAATTCTTTTTACCGACTGGTTAATGCGCTTTTCTGAGATTTCACCAGTTTTCACTGCACTGTAGAGTCCCTCTGCAGCATCTTTTAATCCGACAGGCATTAACACAATGTCCGTTCCTGCTTTTACCGTACGAATCGCTGCATCTACTGGCCCGAAATGGCTGCTGATTGCTTGCATATTCATGGCATCTGTAATAATGACTCCTTGATAACCCATTTCTTCTCTCATTAAGCCGGTTAACACTTTTTCTGAAAGAGTCGCAGGAATTGAAATTTCTGTTCCATCTTGTTTAGAAATCGCTTTGGTATTATCAATTTTCGGGAACGTGACATGAGCAGTCATGATTGCATCAATGCCTGCATCCATAGCCTGCTGAAATGGATATAATTCAACTTTCTTAAGGCGTTCAAGATCATGTGGTACCTCAGGCAGTCCTAAGTGAGAATCTACTGCCGTATCTCCATGACCGGGGAAATGCTTAGCTGTGGCTGCGATACCCGTATCTTGAAGCCCTTTAATATAGGCTTTTCCCATATTGGCAACAAGCGCAGGATCTTCTCCAAATGAGCGTACCCCAATAACAGGATTGTCGGGATTATTGTTCACATCTAATGACGGTGCTAAATTCATATTAATACCCAGCGCATGTAATTCTTCACCTATTGCTGAAGACACCTTTCTTGTCAGTTCTTCAGACCTTGCAGCTCCAAGCGCCATATTGCCAGGCATATCGGTTCCTGATTGAAGTCGAGTAACAATGCCCCCTTCTTGATCAATCGTCATTAACAGCCCATACTTTTCAGAGGCTTCTTGATAATCATGGACAAGCTTAGTAGTCTGCTCAGTTGTCTCGACATTTTCTCTGAATAAAATAACTCCTCCAAGATGATAATCCTTAACAAGCTGTTTAATTTCAGGAAGCATTTGAGTCACATTCTGTCCGTTCCAAGTTCGGAAGTCAGGCATAAGCATCTGTCCGATTTTTTCTTTCACTGTCATTTTTTCTACAGCGTTTTCAATAATATTGTATTTCCCCTTTTTATCCTTTGTTTGCGTGATAACGGCTCCTTTTTTTGAATTTCTGATTGTAATTTTGTCGGTTAAGAAGCCATTCTTAACCGTAATAATGGTTGTACCACTGCGCCCAGACAGAGTCACTTTTCCTGACTTCGATACAGAAGCGACACGCTGGTTAGATGATCTCCAATCTAATTTTTTGACTGCTTTCTCAAAATGCCCATCCTTATAGATACGGAGTGCATGGAGTTCAATTTTGTTATCCTTAAATTCCCCCTTTATCTGGGGAACATTTAAATCAATGATGAGTTTCGTTGAGCTATGTTTGGCAGGAGCGGCTTCAACATTGTTTCCTAAAACCCCTAAAACCTGCGTGACAACCAGTCCGAGTACTGCCATAGAAATAAGAAAGACCTTCATATACTTTTTCATATTTTTCCTCCTCTTGATTTAGTAGTTTCTAAGCTTCCAATCCGAGGCTTCGAAGGATAGAGCAGTTTTCTTGTTCTTAGACTGAATTTTTGCGTCTTTGATATACCAGCCTCGTCCATTTACCGAGGCATCTGTATGATACGTAAAACGTATTTTGACAGCTTCTTTCGGAATCTCCACTCGTTGGTTTTCCCAGCCTTTACTGGTTCCTTCAAACTTTGCGAGTTCTATCCATTCCTCATTCATCATCACCTCAACCACTCCATAATCAGCATTTTGCTCAAGACTATGCCATTGAGTGAAGGTTAAGTCGGTTTTGGTTTTCAAATCGAGCTTTGCTTCTAACTTTCTTGAAAGCATGTCTCCATAACCCGAGAACCAAGCTGACTCTTTCCCTGGAATCGAAACCGGAATAGCATCCGCAGTCTGACGAGCAAACATCCTTCTAATCCCATTCGTCGATATGGAGGTTCTAGTAGGGTGAACACGGTTGGTTAAAAGAATGGCAATCGTTTTATGCTTTGGACTTATAACAATTGAGGTTCCCGTATAGCCAGTATGACCAAAAGAAGTACTGTCAGATAATGCATCCATGTACCAGCCTTGCCCTAATTCCCAGCCAAGCCCGTGGTCATTTCCAGGAAAATCCTGATTTTGATTCTCGAGAAGAAGCTTCACTGTACTCGCCTTTAGAATTCTCTTCCCGCCATAGCTCCCATTATTCAGGAAAGCTTGAGCTAATTTAGCAAGGTCTTGTGCTGTTGTAAATACACCTGCATGGCCTGCTACTCCATCTAGGGACCAAGCATTTTCATCATGAACCTCTCCCCAGACTAGCCCTCTATTCGGTACAGTTTGAACTTCTGTAGCTGCGATGCGCATTTTTATTGAGTCAGGCGGATTATACATCGTATCCCGCATTTTTAATGGTTTCGTTATATTTTTTTCAACGAACTCATCTTGTCGAATTCCAGAAACACGTTCTATGATCGCCCCGAGTGTAATCATATTTAAATCACTGTATGTATATGTCGAACCAGGCGGCATAGCAAGAGGCTGTTTAAAGACTATTTTAAGCCTATCTTCTCTAGCACTCCCCTGACTGTATAAAGGAACCCAAGCAACGAAGCCAGACGTGTGTGTAAGCAGCTGCCTAACAGTCACTTGTTCCTTTCCGTTCTGAGCAAATTCTGGTATATACTTCATGACAGGATCATCAAGACTTACCAACCCTTTTTCGTAAAGAACCATAATGGCTGTAGACGTGAAAATTTTACTAATGGAGGCTGCATCAAATATCGTATTTTCTTGCATTGGGATTGGCTTATCCATCTCCGTATAGAATTCATCAGCATATTTAGCTGAATACCCATACGCTTCATTTTTAACAATCTTTCCTCCTCTTGCTACAAATGCAACGGCACCCGGCATAACCTTTTCAGAAATTGCTTGGTTAATCAGGCTATCCATTTCTTGCAATGGGGCATCAATCATTCCTGCTTCACGTGGTGAACTCGGATGGAGAATACTTAATGATGGAATCACCGGAGAATCCCAAGTGAAAATTGGATGAATTTGATGATCAGCAGTGAATTTCTTTTCTGCTTTTTCAATAGAAGGCACCCTCCTTGGCTGCTCATCATAGGCTGCTGCAACTGTGCTTGTCCAAAATACGGAGCATACGGAAGAAATCATAAGCAGTTTCTTTTTCATAGATCCTCCTTTAACCTTATTGTTTACAAATTTACCCCAATCTAATAAAAAATGGATAATAACTACTTTTAGACTATCTTACTGTTGATAAATTCGTCTATAAAGCTTAAGTACTATCACGTCAGTATTTTGGATCGTTTGAATGTCAAAAGAAGGATGTCTTTCGATTCATTTTTTGAATAGTCAGTATATTTAAATTAATTAGGTTCATTTTCACAAAAATACTCATCAATCTATCTATCTAAAATCTCCCTAAAAATTTCTTTTTTTACTATACCTATTACGCTTTCTCCCTTCCTCTTTCTCTGTTACAATCAATATCTGCCTATCCTCATTAGAAAAGGAGGAATACTTTGATAGTCTTAGATGGAATCAGCAAGAGTTATAGGTTAAAAAATGGTCCATATGAAGCTGTACATTCTGTTTCTCTTCAGGTTTTTCAAGGTGAAATTCACGGAATTATTGGAACAAGCGGCGCCGGGAAGTCTACATTGCTCCGCATGATTAATTTGCTTGAGTCACCCTCCACGGGACATGTCCGAGTTAATGACTTAGAGTTAACTCAATTAACTACTAAAAACCTCCGCAATGCACGAAGATCGATTGGGATGGTTTTTCAAGCGTTTAATCTAGTGCATAACCGTAGTGTAAAAGGAAATGTCCTGATTCCCTTAGAGCTTGCAGGTTTTTCTAAACAAGCACGACTGGAGCGGGCAGCAGAGTGTTTACGAATTGTAGGGCTTGAACGGCAGGCAGAGCAATATCCGTCCAGCTTGAGTGGTGGACAAAAGCAGCGTGTAGCCATCGCTAGAGCACTTGCGACCAATCCCACTGTGCTGTTATGTGATGAACCAACATCTTCACTTGATCCACAGACTACTGAAGAGATTTTAAAGGTATTAAAGGAAATTAACAGGAATTTTGGTGTTACGATTGTTATCGTTACCCACGAAATGGACGTCATTAAAAGCATTTGCAACAAAGTTTCTATTATGGAAGCAGGCGAAATAATCGAAACAATTTCGTTCGAACCCAAAGGATTTGCTGCCTTAAAGAATGATTACCAATCACTGCGTAGGCAACTTTTAAGCGAGGTAGATGGAGATGTTTGACCATATTATGCAATACCAGTCTGAAATTTGGCAGGCAATCGGTGAAACCTTTCTTATGGTAGGAATCTCTATTTCAGCGGCAGTCTTGGTCGGTCTTCCACTCGGAACCTTGTTATTTTTATGCAGGAGAGACCAGCTGCTTGAAAATCGAATAGTGTTTTCCATACTTAATGTATTCGTTAACGTTGTCCGCTCATTTCCATTCTTATTACTGGTTGTATTTTTAATTCCGCTTACCCGTTTCATCGTTGGAACAGCCATTGGGACCTTAGCTGCTTCTGTCCCTCTCGCCATTATGGCTGTCGCCTATTATTCACGACTAGTTGAACAATCTCTACTTGAAGTGCCAAGAGGAATTATCGAAGCTGGAACGGCTATGGGGGCTTCTACCTTGGAAATTATTTATAAATTTCTTTATGTAGATGCACGTTCAGGTTTACTTCTCGGATTAACAACCTCTACAATCAGCTTTATTTCCTATTCTACTGTAGTAGGAATTGTCGGAGGCGGGGGGATCGGTGATTTCGCCATTCGCTATGGCTATCAGCGATTTGAAATCGATCTCATGGTATTCACCATTATCATCATGCTCATCTTTGTTCAAACGATTCAATTTGTTGGAAGTACAACAGCAAGACTCATTGATAAACGCTAGGAATATAAACGGAGGTACACGATTAATGAAAAAAATAACCGCTATTCTTCTATCTCTAACTCTTATTCTAATTATTGCAGGCTGTGGTCAAGATGAAAAACAACCAGCATCTCAAACAGAAAAAAAAGATGTTACCCTTAAGGTGGCTACACTCATACCACCAATGACTGATATATTAGACATTGTTAAACCCTTACTTAAAGAAGACGGCATCAATCTGGATATTGTTGTTTTAGGAGATAACGTTCAACCAAATACTGCACTTGCTAATAACGAAGTCGATGCAAACTTCTTTCAGCATGTCCCTTATATGAAACAGTATAATGAAAGTAATGATACTGAATTAACTCTCGTTCAACCTATCTATCACGCTATCTATGGAGCTTACTCAAAGCGCTATAAAGATATTGCTGATTTGCCGGATGGAGCCACTATTGCCATTGCTAATGATGCCTCTAACATTGGCCGTTCACTTGTAATGATTGAAAAAGCCGGTTTAATTAAACTAAAAGATGGAGCAGGTATCGAAGCCACACAAGCGGATATCGTTGAAAACAAACATAACTATCAGTTTAAGGAAGTCGATTTATTAATGCTGGCCCGTACACTTGATGATGTCGATTTAGTTGCCATGACACCAGCCTATGCAAAACCAGTTGGATTAACCCCTAAGAAAGATGCATTAATTACAGAATCCGTAGATTCGGAATTCGCCATTTCACTCGTGGCGCGTAGTAACAATGCTGACTCTGAAGAAATTAAAAAGTTGGCAGAACGAATGACTGGCCCTGAAGTGAAGAAATTCCTTGAAGAAGAGTATGATGAGATTGCTCTGCCCGCTTTTTAAGTTTTAAAGCTATCGAGAATCTCTCGATAGCTATTACAAATAACAGTCTTTCTGTGCACTTCAAGCTGCTTTTGTGCAGAACTGACTTTTTTCTATGCATACGTATTTTTAGGCGTAGTCACATAAAAACAGGCTGTCGATTTCTCGACAACCTGTTTTTAGTTTGTTGACTTTAGTGAGATCAATTTGTATGTAATCGTAGTTGCTTCATTCTGCCATTCCACTTTTTGAATGACTGCAGTCCCACTTGATTCACTTTCGATTGTCTTACGGATATCGAGTGGAATATCGATCGGGTATAAACGGTACCCTTCCTTTTTTAACCGGAAGATATTTTCTTCCTCGCGTTCTTCCCGTCCTTTAGTAACGATCATCGTATTTAATTCCATAGGCATGCCCATACTATGCCCTCCTCATTCGTATTACCTATATCTTATCATCTTTGTCCCTGTGTTTTCATCCACTGAGTTAAATCCCTGACAACTTTTCGATTTACAGCAGGGGGAAAGTAGTGCGTAAACTGTGGAAAGTACCAGGTCTCCACTTGTTTATGCTTTTCGTTCAATTGTTTTTCAAGCCGATATGCATGATCAATAGATACATTTCCATCTCTTTCTCCATGTATGATTAAGACGGGTACATCTAAAGAATCGAGTGAAAATAATGGAGTCCGATAAACAAATGCATCGGGAACTTTATTCGGAGTTCCTCCAATGACCCGCTTCATCATTCTGCGTAGATCTACACGCTCGACATAGGTTAAAAACATATCTGAGACACCGCCCCAAGTCACAATCGATGCAGCAGTCGGACAAAAGATAGCCGCCCATAACGCCATGATCCCCCCTCTTGAGAAGCCAAAAATATGAATTGATTTTGGATTAACCCGACGATGGTTTTCAAGCAGTTTAAATCCTGCAATCGCATCGTATCGATCTTCCCCTCCGAAATCCTCGTCTCCCTCACCGCCCTGATTTCCACGATAAAATGGGGCGAATACAACAAAGCCCTCAGAGGCAAATTGAGTAATTCGTGATGGTCTGACTTTGCCTACGTTCTTGATTCCGCCGCGAAGATATAGAAAACCATCATAAACTTCACCGTTAACCGGTTCTGCAAGTAATCCTTTCACCCTTAATCCCTGTGCAAGATACGTAACACAATAAAGATGAACTCCCGGATGCGGAGAAGGAAAGCGAATTTTTTCAACAATTGTACCATCTTCCATAAACATTACACTCCTTCGACACTTACTAATGACCTTATTTTAATGCATCCTAACTTTTTTATCCTGATTCAACGCTTAGTCATAAAAAAAGGGCTATGGGCATTCACACATTTTCTACCTATTCATATTCTAATTCAAGATGATTTACACACCATTTAGACGAGGAGGAACATAGGTGAAAAAGTGGTATAAAGCAAGTATCCTGCTGCTATTCGCAGTGGTTTTAGTATTCTCATTAGCAGCATGCGGCAAGGATGAACTTCAAAAAGTAAGGATTGCTGAAGTTACTCGTTCCGTTTTTTATGCACCACAATATGTTGCCATAGAGAAAGGGTTTTTTAAGGAAGAAGGATTGGAAGTTGATTTAAAAACAACTGCTGGTGGTGATAAAACCATGACGGCACTATTATCTGACGGTGCCGATTTTGCTCTTGTGGGTTCAGAAACTTCTATATATGTAACTGCCCAAGGAACCAATGATCCCATTGTGAATTTTGCTCAGTTGACACAGACCGATGGAACGTTCTTAGTCGGTCGAGATAAAATTGATAACTTTTCATGGGATATGTTGAAAGGTTCGACATTCCTTGGACAGCGTAAAGGTGGAATGCCACAAATGGCAGGAGAATTTGTCTTAAAGAAACATGGTATTGACCCGCAAAACGATTTAACACTCATTCAGAATATCGACTTTGCAAATATCGCGACCGCCTTCGCATCTGGCACAGGAGACTATGTTCAGTTATTTGAGCCTACTGCTAGTATCTTTGAAAAAGAAGGAAAAGGTCATATTGTTGCATCTTTTGGTACCGAATCCGGCCATATCCCATATACCACTTATATGACAAAAACGAGTTACTTGAAAGAAAATGATGAGACCGTTTTGAAATTCACTCGGGCGTTGAAAAAGGCACAAGATTGGGTTCAGAAACAAGATGCTGCTGAAATTGCTAAAACAATTCAGCCCTATTTTGAAGATGCAGATCCTGAAATTATGAAAATGTCGATTCAACGCTATAAAGAACAAGGGTCTTATGCTGCTGATCCTATTCTGGATGAAGAAGAGTGGGATAACTTGCAGAACATCATGGATGAAGCAGGAGAACTTCCGTCCCGTATGGATTATACAAAGCTCGTAAACGTCAAATATGCCGAAAAGGTCTCTCAATAGAAAGGAGAGGCAACAATGAGTTTTTTAACGATTAATCAAGTTAGTCACACCTATTTTTCAAAAGACCATGCCACCTCTGCGCTGTCAGATGTAAGTCTATCCATTGAAGAAGGGGAATTCATCTCATTCCTTGGTCCAAGTGGATGTGGTAAAACAACCTTACTTTCAATTATTGCCGGTCTGTTTCCTCCTACGGTAGGAAATGTGCTGATTGAGGGAGAGTCCGGTCATAATCGTTCTATTGGCTATATGCTGCAACAGGATTATCTTTTTCCTTGGAAAACGATCAGCGAAAATATCACCCTTGGTTTAAAGCTATTAAAGCATGAGAGTGAGGATTCGAAGATAAAAGCACTAGAATTACTCGAAAGCGTCGGATTAACTGGGGTAGAAAATCAATACCCTCGTCAACTTTCAGGCGGTATGCGGCAGCGGGCAGCCCTAGCACGGACTCTTGCAGTAGATCCAAAAATTCTTTTACTTGATGAGCCCTTTTCTGCACTCGACTATCAGACGAAACTCCGTCTTGAAGATCTTGTATCGATTACCTTAAAATCATTTGGTAAAACAGCTGTTCTCGTTACCCATGATATTGGTGAATCCATTGCTATGAGCGATAAAATCTTTTTATTTGCCTCTCACCCAGGCAGAATCCATAAAACATTTGACGTTCCTGAAGAACTTCGATCACTTACACCTTTTGAAGTTCGAAACCATCATGCTTATAATGCTTTATTCCAAACTATTTGGAAGGAGCTTGAGAATCTTGAAGACCACGCCTGATATACACGTTCTGCATAATCAATATAAAGCTGATTTAAAGAGTGAGAAAAGACGTGTTCGAGTATACCAGCTGTTGATCTTCATCGTTTTTTTCGGCGGTTGGGAGATTGCGTCTCGATTAGAATGGGTTGATCCGCTCATATTCAGCTCACCCTCTAAAATTTGGAACCTGTTCACAGTTAAACTTCTTGATGGCACACTACTCAATCATGCGAGCGTCACCTTATTTGAAACAGTCCTCGGGTTCATTTTAGGTACCCTGCTTGGTACCTTACTAGCCGCTATTCTTTGGTGGTCACCTTTTCTCTCAAAGGTGCTTGACCCCTATTTAGTCATTTTAAATGCCATGCCTAAAGTTGCACTTGGCCCTATTTTAATTGTAGCTCTCGGCCCCGGTTTCACCTCTATTATCTCAATGGGGGCCATTATTTCTGTCATTATTACCACCATTGTTGTGTATACGTCATTTAGAGAAGTCGATCCAAACTACTTAAAGGTACTTCAAACATTCGGTGCTACTCGTTTCCAATCCTTTAAGGAGGCCATCCTTCCAGCCTCCTTTCCAACCATTATCTCTACCTTAAAGGTTAATGTGGGTCTTTCTTGGGTTGGTGTCATTGTTGGTGAGTTCCTCGTCTCCTCAAGAGGGCTTGGGTATCTAATTATTTATGGATTCCAAGTGTTTAACTTCACACTTGTTCTCATGTCACTGATGATTATTGCTGTCTGTGCTACCATAATGTATCAGCTGGTTGCTTGGCTTGAGCGTAAATTAATAAAACATGGGTAAAAAAAGACCATCGTGCTTTTAAAGCTCCACGATGGTTCCCTTTTTTTAAGCTGAGTAAGACTAAGTGCGATAATCTCATCCTTCATAATAAAACTGTAATGGGGATTCGTCTTAATGTCTGCAGGCAATTTTTCAATCAAAATAGGACCTGCTGTTTCTAAATAGTCACTCTTTGTTTCCAGCATCTTTAACTCGGCATAATAAATCGACTTCACAAAGGGTTTATTTGGATCGTTGACACGGTATTGACCAAGCAGTACTAATTCGTTAACAATACCGCCAATCTCTTCATACACTTCTCGAATAGCTGCATCCTCAATCGATTCTCCCGCTTCTCTTTTCCCCCCTGGGAACTCCAGCCCTCTTTTTTTATGCTGAGTTAATACCCATTGATCGTTCAATTGGCTTAACACAAGGACATGCCAAGCCTCGCCAAACTCTTCACTTTCGGAAAAATCAACTTGATAACCGTTTGCATCTACAAAACTTTGCATGAACATTTACTCCTTAAAACGTAATACCTCTAGTTTACTACGTTTTAGCAGGTACGACCGATTAGATCTCATCGTTTATAGGGTTATCTTTCAGTACACCTGTACTCTCAATAAATTGCTTTGTTTCACTATCGCCAAGTTCATAAATTAATTCGTAAACCTTTTGCAAATTTTGATCGTAATGATCGTTAGGGCGATCATAATGATACTGAATATACGGTACATGCGCTCTATAAAAAGAATCTACATCAGCTTCATGTTCCATATCAAAATATTCACGAAGTCTTATCATGTCTTCCTCTGACGCTTCAATCTTAAATGTCCATGGTGAAAACTCACCGTTCCGTGATATCTGGTGGGATGGTAAATCTATATAATATTCTTTGCGATTTTCACCCACAACATCAGCTCCTTTTATGGCTAGTGTACTTATTTTGCCTCTCAATACAAACGTTCATACACACAAATTCCACTAGGACTTTCCAACGAAATCTATTATTATTTGGCAAGTAAATGTAAAAATCAGATTAAAGTATCTTTCCAAGGGTAAAACATATAATATATCCATATAAGAAGAGTTCCTAAAGCCAAAGCTTTTTACATATGATTAAACACAAATTAGCCTAGAAATGAGGTGACCTGCAATGAAATTAATTGAGGAGTTATATAACTTATACCGTAATAAACTCACTGGTGATGAGGAAGATATTGATATGCTTGCATTTGCCGTTTTAGAACAGCTGAATCGTGAGGAAATTCTTGAATTACTACAAGAAATGGATGATCAAGAATTAAACAATTTATTAGGTATCTATATCATTGAGTCGCTAAAAGGAAAATTCACACAAGATAGTATGGATGAAGTCAAACCGACTTCCTTTCACCAGCGAAATATTCATTAATCCTGCTATAGGATCATTTAAAACCTTCGAGTCCATCTCTTTGGTTTCTTTTTTTTACAAAAAAAAGACCAACTGAAAATGATTTCAGTTGGTCTGACATTTTTATTATTTACCTAGATACGCACGAAGCATCCAAGTGTGTTTATTTAGAGATTTTTTCATACCCACTAACATATCTCCTGTTACTTCATCGCTATTTTCTTCTGCAATGGAAATAATTTCAGCGAATTCATCTGATAAAGTTTCAAAATCACTAATAATATTTTTCACCATTGTCTCTGTTTTTTCACTGCCGGTAGCTTCTTTAATTGTGGTTAACTCCATATATTCTTTAATGGTTGCCACGGGTTTTGCACCAAGTGCCAGAAGTCTCTCAGCCAGCTCATCCATATTTAAAGTCACTTCATTATATAGTTCTTCTAACTTTACATGGAGAGAAAAGAAATGCGGTCCATTAACATTCCAATGATAGTTATGCAATTTGGTGTAAAGTACATTAAAGTTTGCAATTTCCTTATTGACTAATTCAACTAATTTGTCTGCGGAACCATCTTCACCTTTTTTATATTGTACTAAATTTCCACTCATAAATATCTCCTCCAAATAGTATTAATGTCTATATTATATATTTCCCTTTTTTAGGACAGTTAAACCATACAAAAAGTTCTCCTTTACACTTTTTGATAGTATTCCTTCACCAGGCTTATTTCATATATGGTAATATAAATCATAACTTGCCATATGAGAGGAGTTTCCCCTTGACAGCTGTTTTAATTATTTCAATTCTAATAATTTTTGTCGTCTTATTCTTAGCCGTTATGACAATAAATAAAGGGTACAACTTTAAGCATACGATTGACCCGCTTGACCAAGAAGCAGACTTAAAGAATGAAGTAGAAAATCAAACGAAAAAATAAAAAAAAGAAAGGTTCTCGCTCAGTTACGAGCAGAACCTTTCTTTTTTATGCGAATACTTGATGAAGATCTTCTTTACTTTGCTTAAGCCAGAAGTTCATCAACTTCTTTGCTCCTTCAAGATCATGCAATTTAGCTTGGCCGCATTGTTTTTCATTAGCAGCCGGAATTTCAGTGATTTGAACAGCATCCTTAAATGTATCTTCTAATACATCAATGATTTCAGTAACAGTCGGCTCACCACTTACTACTAAGTAATAACCAGTTTGACAGCCCATCGGTGAAATATCAATAATATCAAAATGATCATATTTTTCCGAGTGCTTACGAATATTAAATGCAAGAAGATGCTCTAATGTATGAATCGTATCAGGCTTCATTGCTTGTTTGTTTGGCTGACAGAAACGGATATCAAATTTATTAACCAATCCGTCTGACCCTACTTTATGCACTCCGCAGTGTCTAACATACGGGGCTTTAACGGCATTGTGATCTAATTCAAAGCTTTCAACTGAAGGCATTTTATCACTCCTTAAAAGTCTATATTCTTATTCTACATCTAATTCCGATTTTTTTCATCTATTTAGATTGATTTACCAATAAACTATCGCTCCATTATATACATTTTTTATGGTATAGTGAGAGAAATAATTATGTTTTTTCAAGAGAGAGATGAGCTGTCATGATAAAAAAAATATTTATAGGTATTATTCGTTTTTACCAAATCGTGATTTCCCCGCTTACACCGCCTACTTGTCGTTTCTATCCAACCTGCTCACATTATGGGCTGGAAGCAATCAATCGTTTCGGTCCAATTAAAGGAAGTTGGCTGACGATTAAGCGAATTGTTAAATGTCAGCCTTTTCACCCTGGTGGTTTTGACCCAGTCCCAGAGAAAAAGGAAAAACAAATTTAACGTCCCCAAATTACTACTTGCTTTCATCATTTAAATAAAGTAAAATACAGAAGTCAAATCGTAATCATTTCGTTTAATTTTTAAATCGTAATCAATCCGAATTATCAGGAGTGAAGAATAATGCACAAAAGATTTCTCATGATCGCTCTACTTGCTTTTGCGGTCATTTTAGCTGGTTGTAATAAAGAGGGAGAAAAAAGCAGTGAGACTAAGGATACCATTCATGTATATACAACGGTCTATCCACTTGCAGATTTCACGAAGAAAATTGGCGGTAAATACGTGGATGTCGATACTGTTTATCCACCTGGTACCGATGAACATTCTTTTGAACCCTCACAAAAAGATATTGTGAGCATGGCTGATGCTGATTTGTTTTTCTATATAGGTTATGACCTTGAGGGGTTTGTTACCAAAGCAAAGCCCATCTTAACAAACGAAGGTGTTAAGGTCCTCGCCATTGGAGAATCAATCGACCTCGACGATAATCACGAAGCAAAGGAAGTAGGCCACGAAGATCATGATGGACATAATCACGGAAGTGTGAATCCTCACCTTTGGTTGAATCCAGTCTATTCAAAAGCAATGGCTGAAAAAATTAAAGAGGAACTTATTGCGGAAAAACCGGAACAAAAAGAATTTTTTGAAGCGCAATATGAGCAATTAGCTTCTCAGTTTGACCAGTTAGATCAAGACTTTGCACAAACCATCGACGCAGCATCAACCAAGAAACTAATCGTATCACATGCTGCATATGGGTATTGGGAGGAACGCTACGGCCTAGAACAAATTAGTATCACTGGTCTGACTGCTTCAGCTGATCCTTCACAAAAAGAACTTGAGAAAATTGTTAAAATAGCTAAAGAGAATCATTTAACATATATTATATTCGAACAGAATGTCAGCTCCAAGCTAACTGAAATTATTCAGAAGGAGATTGGAGCAAAAGATCTGATGCTTCATAATTTATCGGTTCTTACCGAAAATGATGTAAAAAATGATGAGGACTACTTCAGCTTGATGGAACAAAACCTTGAGACCTTAAAAACAGCCTTACATTAAATTTTGGTAATCCTTCTATAAATACTGCAGGTTGTAACGGGATTCATTTGCACATTCTAATAAGGTACCACTACAACAAAGGAGTGGATTGAATGCCACATGGTGTGAAGTGTTCGGTTGACAGCTGTCATTTTTGGCGGAACGGAAATCGCTGCTCCGCTGACCATATTAATGTAGTTAGTTACACTGAAGAACGAGCCCGTACCAGTGAAGAAGTGGCCTGCAAAACATTCCGGCCAAATGAAAATCTTTAAAATAAAAAAAGCGAGGCCCGGCGCCTCGCTTTTTTGTTTGTTCTAAATTTGGAAGTCAGTTGAAAATTCCTCACTGTTATTCCATTTATTTTTTAAGAAAAACAGCTCGTGTTCCCCTAATTTCGTAATCTCTTTTACGACTAAATCCGGCAGCCCTCGCTCCAATAAAATCTCTGCAATTAAATATTGCTTCTCCATTTAATCATCTCCTCTGCTATTCTTCATTTGATGTAAGCGCTATCACTATAATATAAAAAAGTAAATGCTGAAAAAAGTAGTATATGCCTATTTTTCCTCATTTATTTGAAAGCTCTATCTAAGGCATTCTACTTGTAATTCCTTCCATTTCATCATATCATAATCTGTTTCTTAACTCACCATTAATTTTTACAAAAAACTGAAATTTTAAAAAATTAGACAAATATATGACCCATTTAGCCGAAATACAGCTTAAACAGATCATATATATATACAACGTATTCCTAGTCCTTTTCTTTCGTTCCTGTTTTCCACTCTCATTGACCGTTAAATAGTTATTGTGTAAATGCATGTTCATAAATTGACATCCTGTTTACACGCTCCTCATCAACTGCAAAACCGATGCCTGGAGTTGTTGGAATAGTGATTTTCCCATTATTCACCATGACTTCCGGCTCAATAATATCTTCGGACCAATACCTCGATGAGGGTGCTAAATCACCAGGAATAGTAAACCCAGGGAGTGATGCCAGTGCCAGATTATGAGCCCGGGAAATACCAAACTCAATCATTCCGCCGCACCATACAGGTACTTGTTCTTGAAGACAAAGATTATGAATTTTAACCGCTTGATTCCATCCACCTACGCGTGACATTTTAATATTTATGATTCCACAGCTGCCAAGCAGCAGTGCACTTTTCGCATCATGGAATGAACAAATACTTTCATCCAAACAAATCGGTGTAGTAAGCTGTTTTTGCAATAGCGCATGTTCAACAATATCATCATTACCTAATGGCTGTTCAATCATCATGAGATTAAACGTATCTAACTTTTTCAAATGCTCCACATCATTGAGTGTATATGACGAATTAGCATCTGCCATTAAGCTGATATTCGGATAGGTATTTCTTATTTCTGATAAAAGGTCTATATCGGTATTTCGGTGAAGCTTCACTTTATACCGCTCATATCCTTCAGATTTCACGTCCTCAATTTGTTGAAGTGCTGTTTGGATATCTGGTGCCGCAATGACAACACCTGCTGCTACTTCTTCCCTTACTGCCCCAAACAGTTTACCAAGATAAACCCCTTGTTGTTTCGCATATAAATCCCATAATGCTTGTTCAAGTCCAGCCTTAGCCATAGCATTCCGCCTAATTCCACTCCACAGATTCTCCAGTTCAGCGGGATGATGAATCGGGATATTTAATAAACTTGGAATCAAGAAATCTTCCAATATGTGTTTACAGGTTTGAATCGTTTCCTCTGTATACCAAGGGCTTGAAAAAGGCACCGCTTCCCCATACCCAATGTTTCCATCTTGATCTATGACTTTAATAACAATAACTTCTCTTATAGTGACAGTTTCTAAATGAGTCGTAAACGGTGACTTTAGTGGAGCAGAAATAATCGATAGGGTTACCGAATGTATTTTCATGAGCGGCTTCCCAGCTCTTTTAGTTTTCTTCTCATCAGCTTATTAGCTGCGTTTCGAGGCAGTTCTTCACAAAAGAAAATGTACTTCGGCACTTTATATGGAGCTAGATTTTCTTTTACATACATAAGTAATTCTTCTTCCGTTACCACATGATTCTTATTGGTAACCACAAATGCAATCGGAACCTGTCCCCACTTTTCATCCTCGATTGATGTTACACCAGACTCAAACACAGCAGGATGTTTACTAATCACTGCCTCTATCTCGGCTGGATAGACATTCTCACCGCCCGATATTAACAAATCACAACGTCGGTCCATAACAAAGAGAAACCCTTCACTATCGAGATAACCAATATCTCCTGTATATAACCATCCATCCTTAATTGCTTTCTCTGTGGCTTCCATTTGATTTAAATAGCCGGATGTAACATTTGGACCCGCAACCACAATTTCACCATGTTCATTTGGTCCCGCTTCGTGTCCATCAATCTCAATTCGAAGTTGGGAAGGAAATAACGCCTTTCCAGCTGAACCAAGCTTCTCCAAGCTGTCTTCAGGGGACAGCGTTACAATTTGTGAAGCTGTTTCCGTCATCCCGTAGGTTTGATACACAGGTATCTGTTTAGCCTTACATTCTTCCAATAAGTACTTTGGAGCAGGGCCTCCACCAAGAAGCATACACCGAAATGAAGCCGGATAGCCTTCATCGCCAAGATCTTGTATCATCCGGTTCAGCATCGTGGTAACTACGGAAATAATGGTAATTCCCTTTTCCTGAATCATTTTGTTTGCTTCAATGGCGCTGAATTTCTCTGCTAGGACAACCTTCATCCCATATATCATATTTCGCATCAAGATGGAAAGACCGCTTATATGAAAAATGGGAACTCCACAATACCAGCAATCTTTTTCAGTTAGTCCCAAATTCAAGACAGAACCAATGGCACTCCACCAATGATTGCCGAAAGTCTGGATAACGCCTTTTGGGTTTCCTGTAGTCCCTGAGGTATACATAATGGTCGCCGTTTCATCCATAACATACTCACTGATAATCCGGGCTTGGTTATCTTCTGGCACTTGCTGAACAACCTCCATACTGGCTATTTTAAGTAATGGAAGCTGTCTTTGAACTTGTTTCCCTTTCTCACTAAAAACAGCATCAAAAATAAGCTGGTCTGCTTGGCTGTCCTTTACTTGCCAAGTTAGTTCGTTGGCAGTTAGACGATGATTCAGCATAACAATACGAACACCTAAATAAAAAAGCCCATGAATTAACGCTACACTTCTAATATCATTTCGTATTAAAACAGCACACGTATTCCCCTGCTGTAGACCTAAAGCAGCCGCTTTTCTTGCTGTACTTTCTGCGAGTAAGTCTAGTTCTAGAAAGGTATAAATTTTTTCATCAAACTCTATTGCAGGTCGATTGGGGGTCAACTGAGCACGTTTCTTCAGCCAATTCGGCATTCTTTCAACTTTTGTAGTCATTTTTCTAACTCCTTATACGAAAACAGCTCGACGAGTTACCCCGCCAAGCTGTTTCATGATTGTCTCTATTATGGGAAACGCGGGAATTGACCAAAGTCTGGATCACGTTTTTCTTTAAACGCATCGCGTCCTTCTTTTGCTTCTTCTGTTGTGTAATATAAAAGAGTTGCATCTCCAGCTAACTGCTGAATACCTGCAAGTCCATCTGAATCAGCATTGAAAGATGCTTTTAAGAAACGTAACGCCATTGGGCTATTTCGAAGCATTTCTTTACACCATTGAACAGTTTCTTCTTCAAGCTGTTCTAATGGTACAACGGTGTTAACTAGCCCCATATCTAATGCTTCTTGTGCATTATATTGACGACATAGATACCAAATTTCACGCGCTTTTTTATGGCCGACGATACGGGCTAAATAACCTGCACCATATCCACCATCAAAGCTGCCCACCTTAGGACCTGTTTGCCCGAATACAGCATTATCAGCTGCAATTGTTAAATCACAAACGATATGAAGTACATGTCCTCCTCCGATTGCATAACCCGCTACCATGGCTACTACCGGTTTAGGTATGACTCGGATTAAGCGTTGAAGATCTAGGACGTTTAATCGCGGTATATTATCCTCGCCAACATAGCCGCCATTACCACGAACTTTTTGGTCTCCACCTGAACAGAACGCTTTTCCACCTTCACCGGTTAAAATAATCGCACCAATTTCAGAATCATCACGTGCACGTGAAAACGCATCAATTAATTCAGCTGTCGTTTTCGGACGAAATGCATTATGTACGTGAGGACGATTAATAGAAATCTTTGCAATACCATTATAAGCTGTGTAAAGAATATCTTCATATTCTCGTTTAGTTACCCACTCAATTGTCAATTTTGCTCCTCCTTATTGTTTAGCTAAAAACTCATATACTATTTTACCAAACATTTTCTCATTCTCCGAGTGAATAGCATGTCCAACATCATTTATTATTTTCCAATCGCAATTTTCGATAAGCCTGCTCATCCTCGCAGCAACTTCACAGAACTTAAAATCAAGCTCCCCTGTCAACAACAGCGTTGGAAAAGACAGCGTTTCAAGACTCTGCCAACGCGAAGGCTGAGCACCCGTACCCATCCCGATTAAACTGTTGGCCAGTCCCGTTTCATGATTATCTAGTCTTTGTTTACGGATTACCGCCTGCTTTTCAGCAGGAAGTCTTTTTTGCGAAGCAAACAAAGGAATGTTCTCCCACTTATTCACAAATGTTTCGATTCCATTCGCCATTATATTGTGAGCAAGTTGGTGATCCTGATTCATTCTCTTCTTTCTTGCCCCTTCCTCTTCAAGTCCTGGGGAGGCACTTTCAAGAATTAACGACTGAATACATTCAGGGTAAAGAACGGCAAAGTTCAGTGCCAGTCTTCCACCCATAGAATAACCTAATACATGGATTTTACTAATCGCCAGGTGATCGACTATCGCTTTTAAATCAGCAGCTGCTGATTCCATTCTATAGGGAGTAATTTCTTCGGGAGCGCTTGTTTTCCCATGACCGACGATATCAATCATGATCAATTGAACATGTTCACTAAGCATCGGGATAAGAAAGTCCCAAGTATGGAGATTTCCCGTAAATCCGTGCAGCAATAGAAGCTGTTGTCCACCAGATACACCTGCTGTTTCAATATGGTATTCTACACCATTTGTGACAAAATTCATGGTTTTTCCTTATCCAGTACAATATTCATTTCCCGGGAAACATAATTCCATAATTCTCGATGTTTTAAGACATTTTCTTCTCTATTTGTCGGGACTTCAATGACCTTTAAACCGGGAACAGTAAAGGATTTTGTGAAATTCTCTTGGAAATCGTCCCAATTCTGGACTTTATGGTAGTTACCTCCGTAAAGCTTTACGGCAAGTTCAAAGTCAAGACCATGAGGGGTACCAAAGAGTACTTCGAAATATTCCTTTTCAGACGATTGAGGTAAAAAGGAGAAAATTCCACCGCCATCATTATTAACAAGAAGAATGGTTAGATTCTGCTTTTGCAGTTTAGCTGCTAGCAGCCCATTCATATCATGGAAAAAGCTTAAATCTCCAATGACAAGAACCGTATTTTCCTTCACAGTGCTTACACCAAGAGCCGTTGAGACAACTCCATCAATTCCATTAGCACCGCGGTTGGCATACGTATGAATCGACTTATTATTCGTAAAAAAGAACGTATCCAAATCTCTAATAGGCATACTATTTCCGACGAATAAATGAGAGTCTTCAGGCATTAAATCACTTAAAAGAGAAAATAACTTCCCTTCATCCAGCTCAGCTCCATCTCGAATACTGCTTAATGCCTGCTTGGCTGCATGATTAATAGTTACCCATTTTGACAGCCAGATTGAATCCTGAGCTTCCTGCAGCCTTGCAGTCATCCCCTGACAAAATGAAGTTTCTTCTGACTGAATCATATTTGTAGCAAGACCTGCAGGTTCCCTCCATCCTGCGCCCCCATCAACGACCATATGAACAGCTTGACGCTGTTTTTTCATATATAGTAAAAGCGGCTTTGAAACTGGCATCGCTCCGAATCTTAAAATGAGATCCGGACTGAAGGCCTCACATGCTCGTTCAGCACGCAAAATGGTATCATAGCAATCAATAATATTCACAGCGCTTTGTCCGCTCCGAAGTTGTGACAGCGGATCAGCCAGAATCGGCACATTCCATTTATCAGCTAACTGGATGATTGCTTCTCTGCTTTCAGTAGTTTGCAGCTCTCCACAGACAATCATAGCCGCTTTTGACTGATTGAGAAGGCTTGCGAGATTATCCATTTGCTTAGCTGAAAGTGATAAATCACCAGCTTCCACTTGTACAGTTGCCTCTCTTTGACCTCTGTAAGTTTGCACATCCTGCATCGCAGGCACGAGCGGCTCTCTAAGAGGGAAATTAACGTGTACGGGTCCTCTTGGTTGTTTAACTGCTGTAGCCGCTGCCCTCGCAGATATCGTGCGGGCATAGCGAACCATCACATCTGTATTTTCTGGAATAGCCATTTCAGCAAACCACTTAACATGCTTACCATACATCTGAATCTGATCAATGGTTTGCGGAGCACCTACATCACGAAGCTCATGCGGCCGATCAGCCGTTAGAACGATAAGTGGTACTCTCGCATAAAAAGCTTCTACTATAGCCGGATAAAAATTGGCTGTAGCTGTACCAGACGTACATAACATAGCAACAGGTTCATGTGACGCTTTGGCTAAGCCAAGAGCAAAAAAACCTGCTGAACGTTCATCAACATTTATATGAATGGTAATATCAGGGTGCTCCGCTAACAAAAGAGCCAGGGGAGTTGATCTCGAACCTGGACTTATCACGGCATGTTTAACCTGATTCCGAGCAAGTTCATCAATAAATGAAGCTGCGTATGCGGTTAATGAATCTTGCTCATTCATTTAGCGTTCCTCCTAAAGCACTTAGCATTGGATTAAATTTAATGGATGTTTCCCGATACTCACTCTCCGGGATTGAATCTGCCACAACTCCACAACCAGCAAATAAGGATGCTTCATTGCCTTGAAGAAGTCCGGAACGTATTCCAACGGCAAATTCTCCATTTCCATAGGAATCGATCCAACCAATTGGTCCTGCATAAAATCCACGTTCCAGCTCTTCTATCTCACGAATTCGGCTGACCGCCTTTTCTTTTGGCAGCCCGCCCATAGCAGGCGTAGGATGCAATTTATCTACTACCTGAAACATAGAAACATCACGGGCGCATGTCCCTCTCACGGGAGTGTATAAATGCTGAATATGCCTATTTTTCATCAATCCAGGTTCACGTGGAACCATTAGTTTTTCACAAACAGTTTCTAATGCACCTGTGATCATTGAAACCACATATTGATGTTCCATTAGGTTTTTTTCATCATGTAATAATTCATTGCCTAGAAGCGTATCCTGTTCCTCTGTCTTACCACGGGCAATTGAACCTGCTAAACAAGCCGAAAGCATTTCACTGTCCTGTTTTTTAACAAGTCTTTCTGGCGTGGCACCAATAAAACAATCACTCTCAGACTCTAAACTAAAGATATAGCTTTTTGGCTGTTCTTTCTGCATTTGATTTAATACCGTTTCAGACTGAATACGTTCTGTGCACGTTACTCGTAATTCTCTTGCGAGGACAATCTTATCCATATCCGTCTCTTTTAATTCTTGAACGGCCTGAGCTACGGTATCCTTCCAAGCTTCTGGGTGAATTTCCGTTTGGCTTTGGACCTTGTTTTCCGGCATAGATTCGATGGTCTTCCCATTAACTAACTTGTCCCAATCATTTATCTGTTCAATCAGTATTTCTCCCTTAATGCCGGGAGTGCAGAGTGTGTTGGTCGTAACATATGCTTGCCCCTTCACAACGGATAGCATGAGGGAGGGGATGTAAAAAAGATTATCTCCAAAATGCTCCCATAAACGAGAGTCACTTTTGTTAGGATCAAAAGAAAAGCCTCCAAATAACAAGGGCCCTGTCGCTATTATATCGGTTACTCCTGTAATAACAGCAGTATTCCGGATGGTAGACCAGTTAGCTTCCATACTGCTGAAACGATTCAAATCAGCAGGTACTTGGAGTTTCAGGGCTTTACCTAAACCCGCAATGACAATTTCTTTCTCAGGGTCCTGCCAAAAAAAGCGTTCCCCTTCATAGCGTTCTCTTCCAGCTCGATAAAATGAAAGGGGGTCAATATGATCGATTTTTTTTACTTCACTGAACAGGACGACTGTTTGGAGCAAATTTGCTTGTTCCAACGCCTGCTTTAGTCCTACAAATCGTTCAGTTTTATATGAAATAGACAAAAAAATCCCCCCGTAAATATAAGTTCAAACCTCTTTAAAGATACACCTCTGTCAGAGTTAATGTCAATTATTCCAACTAGTGAGAACAATTTTCTTCCTTATTATATAAAACTTGAACTAAGCAATTAGTGCCATTCGAAAAAGACATTGACACTGCCTCAATCTTTTTCTAAACTTAGTCTGTATGCTTACGTCATTTTCAGCCAATTTTCTACTTATAGAGGAGAGACATAATGGATTCACAAGATTATTCAAATTCAGCTTCGCTTCCAGGTAAGCGACACTGGAAAATATGGTGGGAACTCATAAGGCCCCATACATTAACAGCAGGTTTCATTCCCGTATTAATGGGAACCGCACTTGCACTCCTTACAGACTCAGTAAATACGTTATTATTTCTAGCCATGCTTTTTGCCAGCTTGCTAATTCAAGCCGCTACCAACTTATTCAATGAGTATTACGATTTCAAACGAGGATTGGATACCGCAGAGTCAGTAGGAATCGGCGGCGGCATTGTTCGTCACGGTATGACCCCAAAGCTGATTATGCAGCTCGCACTTGCTATGTATACTATTTCATTGCTGCTTGGCATTTATATCTGTGCCGCATCTTCTTGGTGGCTTGCAGCAGTTGGTCTAGTCTGTATGCTCGTCGGTTATCTATACACTGGGGGACCATTCCCAATCTCTTGGACACCTTTTGGCGAACTTGCCTCTGGATTCTTTATGGGATTCCTGATTATCCTCATTGCCTACTTTATTCAAACTGGGCATGTTTCAAGCATAGCAGTGTTGGTCGCTGTTCCAAGCGGTATATTAGTCGGACTAATTAATATGGCCAATAATATTCGGGATCATGATGGCGATAAACGCAGCGGACGCAGAACCCTTCCAATTTTACTTGGACAAAAGAATGCAATTATCTTTATGGGGATTATGTTCGCCATAGCTTACCTTTGGGTAGTTGGATTAGTTGTGACTGGAACTGTATCCCCATGGATTCTATTGGCTTTATTAAGTATTCCCAAGGCCGTACAAACAACAACAGGTTTTGTTGGTAAAACAATGCCTATCGAAATGATGCCTGCTATGAAATCTGCTGGGCAGACAAATACCTTCTTCGGTTTCCTTTTATCAATCGGCTTATTCATCAGCTACTTCATATAACTTTTTACCCCGTGTATCCTTACACGGGGTATTTTTCAATTTTATATCTTGTTTCCTCATCCGATAAAGCGGGTAATAAATAGTTATAACTAAATCGTAAGCAAGATATTAAACACGAGGAGTGATTTCAATGGCAACAAATAAACAGATAGAAGACTTAAAAGAGTTGCTTTTAACTGAACAAGAGCAGGTATCGAATAGAATACAGCAAGATAAAGAAACCGTACTTGAAAAAAGTGAAAGAGAAGCCTCAGAGGAATTATCCACCTATGATAATCATCCAGGTGACTTAGGAACAGAACTATTTGAAAAAGAAAGAGATATGGCACTTACTACTCATGCTGAAACCCAAAGTGAAAAAATAAGTGAAGCCTTAAATGCCATAGAAGACGGCAGCTACGGGAGATGTAAGACGTGTGGAGAAGATATACCCTATGAACGGTTAGAAGCTGTGCCAACCACTCTCTACTGCGTTGAACATACACCAAAACAACCAACGACAAGAAACAGACCTGTGGAAGAAGAAGTATTGATTCCTTCTCAAGGCGATCACTTTGAAAACAGACGATCAAATGAGATTAATGATAAAGAAGACAGCTTTGCAGAAGTCGCCCGATTTGGAACATCTGAAACACCTTCAGACTTCACCAAAGATACAGCTAATTATGACGACCTCTATGAAACAGAAGATGATACCGATGGCTTTCCTGAAAAGTACGAAGGATATCTCGGAAATGACATTGATGGAAAGAACCGTAAAGCCTATCCGACTAACCACCAGGAACATGAAGAAGAAATATTAGATGAAGAAAATAAGGATTCCAAGTTAGGTGACATCCCCTACAAAGAAAACGACAGTTATATAGATAAAAAGTAATAATTAAAATCCCCTATATGGGGGTTTTTCTCTTTGTATGGTGGAAGCCTTATAAAGCTTGATTGAAAGTATGTTCATACAAAAAATCTATGTTTTAAACAATTTTTGAAAACAACGCTCCCCAAAAAACAAAAAAAGATGTATACACATTGTGTATACATCTTTTAATATGACCCCTACGGGATTCGAACCCGTGTTACCGCCGTGAAAGGGCGGTGTCTTAACCGCTTGACCAAGGGGCCTACTGGCGGAGAAGGAGGGATTTGAACCCTCGCGCCGCTTACGCGACCTACACCCTTAGCAGGGGCGCCTCTTCAGCCTCTTGAGTACTTCCCCGTGGCTCCGCAGGTAGGACTCGAACCTACGACCGTTCGGTTAACAGCCGAATGCTCTACCACTGAGCTACTGCGGAACAATAATGGTGGGCCTAAATGGACTCGAACCATCGACCTCACGCTTATCAGGCGTGCGCTCTAACCAGCTGAGCTATAGGCCCATTATTGGAGCGGGTGAAGGGAATCGAACCCTCATCATCAGCTTGGAAGGCTGAGGTTTTACCACTAAACTACACCCGCAATATTAAATGGGGCGACTGATGGGAATCGAACCCACGAATGCCTGAACCACAATCAGGTGCGTTAACCACTTCGCCACAACCGCCAAAATAATATGGTGGCTCAGGACAGAATCGAACTGCCGACACAAGGATTTTCAGTCCTTTGCTCTACCGACTGAGCTACTGAGCCAATATGTAAGAGATTAAATAATAATGGCGGTCCGGACGGGACTCGAACCCGCGACCTCCTGCGTGACAGGCAGGCATTCTAACCAACTGAACTACCGGACCATTATGATTGCGGGGACAGGATTTGAACCTGCGACCTTCGGGTTATGAGCCCGACGAGCTACCGAACTGCTCCACCCCGCGATAATGATAATTGTGCTATTCTTAATGTCACTGTTTTAAAAAATAATAATGGAGGAGGAAGGGGGATTCGAACCCCCGCGGGTTTTGACACCCCTGTCGGTTTTCAAGACCGATCCCTTCAGCCGAACTTGGGTATTCCTCCACAGTTGAAGATGGTGGACCTTGTAGGACTCGAACCTACGACCGGACGGTTATGAGCCGTCTGCTCTAACCAGCTGAGCTAAAGGTCCTCTAATTTTGGTAGCGGCAGAGGGGATCGAACCCCCGACCTCACGGGTATGAACCGTACGCTCTAGCCAGCTGAGCTACGCCGCCCAAATAGAAGATATATGTGTTACAAAAAATTGGTGGAGCCTAGCGGGATCGAACCGCTGACCTCCTGCGTGCAAGGCAGGCGCTCTCCCAGCTGAGCTAAGGCCCCAAATTTCATGGTCGGGAAGACAGGATTCGAACCTGCGACCCCTTGGTCCCAAACCAAGTGCTCTACCAAGCTGAGCTACTTCCCGATAAAAAGTGCGCCCGGCGGGAGTCGAACCTACAACCTTCTGATTCGTAGTCAGATGCTCTATCCAATTGAGCTACGGGCGCATATTTAATTAAAGATGGTGCCGAGGACCGGAATCGAACCGGTACGGTAGTCACCTACCGCAGGATTTTAAGTCCTGTGCGTCTGCCAGTTCCGCCACCCCGGCAAGGAACTAATGAAAATTGGAGCGGAAGACGGGGTTCGAACCCGCGACCCCAACCTTGGCAAGGTTGTATTCTACCACTGAACTACTTCCGCAAATTAAGTGCGGGTGAAGGGACTTGAACCCCCACGCCTCGCGGCGCCAGATCCTAAATCTGGTGCGTCTGCCATTCCGCCACACCCGCAATATAAAATGGTGAGCCATGTAGGATTCGAACCTACGACCCTCTGATTAAAAGTCAGATGCTCTACCAACTGAGCTAATGGCTCATAGATGTTTTGCTGCTTAAAATCAAAATGATAAGCTTGTACATCCATAAAGATGGTGCCGGCAAGAGGACTTGAACCCCCAACCTACTGATTACAAGTCAGTTGCTCTACCAGTTGAGCTACACCGGCAGGTGTATGATAAAAATGGTGGAGGATGACGGGATCGAACCGCCGACCCTCTGCTTGTAAGGCAGATGCTCTCCCAGCTGAGCTAATCCTCCATATATATGCTTGGCGACGTCCTACTCTCACAGGGGGAGACCCCCAACTACCATCGGCGCTGAAGAGCTTAACTTCCGTGTTCGGAATGGGAACGGGTGTGGCCTCTTCGCTGTCGCCACCAAACATTTTTCAATCTGACTTATATTATTATATAGTCTTTTTGAAATTTTGCAAGAACAATTTTACTTATTCTTTCAAAACTAGATAATTA
>NZ_AJTN02000175.1 GCF_000305495.1 Peribacillus psychrosaccharolyticus ATCC 23296
ATGTAGCTGAGACGGCGGGTTTACAAATACAAAATAATAGATAAGCTCAAAAAGCCTGTTTCAATTTGAACAGGCTTTTTGTTTATGTTAATAATAGTGTTTTATTAACAATTAGGATTTTTTAAACTAAACCTTTCTATATTTCTGTCTGTATAATAATCAGAATGGAATATAAAAATACCTTGAAGAGTTTTTCACCTTTTACGAGACAGCGTTGATCGTTTGTTTTAATTCAATAATAAGGAGGTTAATTCCTTCTAGTTCTTCCGCACCAATAAGATCATATTGAAAGGATGATATATAATCTATGTGATTTTTTATTGCTCTTAAAAAATCTAATGCTAGAACTTTTGGATTTACTTCAACAGACATAAAGTCCCCTTTTTTTATATGTAACTCAATGAATGCTCTATCTTTCACTCTCTTAATTATTAGCTTCTTATTATAACTAGCACCGTAGCCTGAATAACTTGATTGTTTTCCTGAACGTAAAAGGACAATTATTCCCTTGGTTAAGTCTCCTAAAGTCATAAGATGATGCATCGTCTCAAAATGAACTTTTTGTTCTCCATAATCAAAGCTAATTATTGCATCAAAATCAAATAAGTTTGACCAGTGCAATTGTTTTGATTGAATTTCATTAAGCTCATTTTTTTCTAATTCTATTCTTATCACAGGCATCCCCTTCCATAATCAAACATTATTATTTGTAGGTTTTCGATGGAAAAGCAGTCACAATATAACCAGATTTATCTACTATCACATGCAAATATTTTAACCCTTTTTTTCCAAATTTGCAGCTATAAGTCATATTACCTGAATTTGCCGCATGTACGACTTTTCCATGGTTAAGTGTGTAATATATTTTATCTTTTATTTGTTTAGTAGATAGATGACCCGGAAATGTTGATTTGCCCTGTGTATGCCGTTAGAATTACTCCACTTCTTTGTTACATGAGATGTATAGATATGTTTCCATCCACGTTTGCTGTTACCTTCTAATAAAATTCCTTTTGAGGTGCTACCTAACACTTTGGAACTTCCATATCTTGCAGTCGCTTCTGCTAAACTTGATTTACCATACTTTTCAAGTAATTTAAATGCCTTTGCCCCTTTGACAATTTTTCCTGCAGGAAATAATGCAATAATGGCTAATCTTCAACTAATTGGATTAAAAAAGCTAAGAAATTTGCAGAAGATACAGCTAAAGCCGGTACAAAAAGAGGTAGCGGATTTACTACAAGTCTCCAAGGCAACGGTCTATCATTATGGAAAACAGAAGAAAATTACTAAAATTCAAGATCCGCATCGGCTCCATAAAGAGGCCCGTTATGAAAAAGGGGAAGTAGATCGATTAGTGTATGAAAAACAAGCTTTACCTACAGGCATGAGCCCAAATAATGTCGCCAAAAAATTGGGCGTATCCGTACAAAGCGTTTATAAGTATATACAAGATGGATTAATCAAAGCTACGGCTGTTCCTTATGGGGATGAGCGTACGATCTATGTCATATCTGAAACAGCCTATGAGGAAGCAGCGGGGGTATTGAAATCATCTGAATCTCAACGGCCAAAACGATTTGAATATTATCAGCCTAGTCAAGATATTGTCTTATTTCAGAAATTCCATTCAAACAAGGTGCCTGAAGCACGTGTTATACGAAATAAGGATAATGAATGGGGGTTTTACTTAGCAAATATTCAAAAGTGGTTGCCATTTGAAGAAGGGATAAGGGAGTATCAGTTAGAACCAGTCTATCCCATTCATCAATCCACATTTGAACTTAATGGATATATAGAGTTAGAAATACCGAAAGATGTTATTGTATTTTATCCGTTTTTGGACTATTTATTAGAAACATGGGGTATGGAAAACATACGATTACGGGAGCAGGGTAATAGGATAGTACTCTTTATTCGAGCCGGGCAAAAGCCATTTTTTAATAAAGGTTTCTTAGTGGATGATATCCGACCATTTTTAATAAAAGGTAACATCTACTATGAAGAGGGGCAGCTGATTTTACGAAGTTCTTATAGAAAAACTAGTTTGGAATTACCTATTGATTTATTAGAAAAGATAACAGAGTATGCTGAACAAGAATCGATTAGTATGAGTAAGTGGATCGAGTAAAAATTAGAATCACTACTAA
>NZ_AJTN02000174.1 GCF_000305495.1 Peribacillus psychrosaccharolyticus ATCC 23296
AAAAGGAAGATCAGGTACAATACACCCAGATACACCTGACTTAACGCAGTCTCTTGCAAATTGTTCAAATCCATATGCCATAATCGAATTTAAATAACTCATAAAGATAATAGGAATCGTTATTTGATCCTGAATCTCATGCAAAGTACTAAAAATTTTCTTTAGTGTCACCCCTTGTTTAAGAGATCTTAATCCAGCCCTTTGAATCACGGGTCCATCTGCAACGGGATCAGAAAAAGGGATACCTAGTTCGATAGCGGCAGCACCTGCTTTTTCAAGCCTGTTAATTCTACTCAACAGCTGATCTAATCCGCCATCACCTGCCATAATATAAGGAATAAATGCCTTTTCCCCTTCGTCGGCACCTTTACGCAGTGCGTTTGCTAGTTTATTTGTCATCTTGGTTCCCTCCCATTACTCTACGAACGGTTTCAACATCTTTATCCCCGCGGCCAGATAAACAAATAACTAATCCCTGATTTTGTTCCATTTCCGCCGCTACCTTCATTGCATGTGCAACCGCATGTGAACTTTCTAGGGCAGGAATAATGCCTTCCTTCTTAGAGAGCAGCAGAAGTGCTTCTAGTGCTTCCTTATCCGTCACTGAGGTATACGAAACCCTGTTTTGATCCTTAAGGTAACAATGCTCTGGTCCTACGCCTGGATAGTCGAGACCTGCAGAAATCGAATGTGCCTCCTGAATTTGTCCGTCTTCATTTTGTAATAGGTACATCAGCGCTCCGTGCAGAACACCTTTTTTTCCCTCTGTAAGAGTTGCCGCATGAAGACCCGTTTCAATTCCGCTTCCAGCCGCTTCTACACCAATCAGCTTCACTTTTTCGTCCTCAATGAAGGGATAAAACATCCCCATTGAATTACTGCCGCCGCCTATGCAGGCTACAACTGCATCTGGTAGATTACCTTCAATTTCTGCATATTGCCGCTTTGTTTCGATACCGATCACGCTTTGGAAGTCCCGGACGATTACTGGGAATGGATGCGGTCCTAGTACAGACCCCATAATGTAATGAGTATCTGTAACGTTGGCAACCCAATAGCGAAGCGCTTCATTAACTGCATCTTTTAAGGTAGCACTGCCTTGTTCTACTGAAACCACCTTAGCTCCAAGCAGCTCCATCCGAAAGACGTTTAATTTTTGGCGTTCAACATCCTCTGCACCCATAAAAATGATGCATTCTAAATTCAATAATGCACATACCGTAGCAGTTGCGACACCATGCTGTCCGGCCCCAGTTTCCGCTACGACTTTCTTTTTTCCCATCCTTTGTGCTAAGAGTGCTTGACCAATTGTATTATTGATTTTGTGTGCGCCGGTATGATTCAAATCTTCACGTTTCAGATAGATTTTTGCTCCACCAGCAATCTTTGTTAAATTGGCAGCATAATAGAGCGGTGTTTCTCGGCCAATATAATCTTTTAAATAGTAGGCAAGTTCTTTTTGAAAACTCTCATCCTTTTTTGACTCTTCATAGGTCTGTTCCAATTCGAGAACTGCAGCCATCAAGGTCTCCGGAACAAAACGACCGCCATATTCTCCAAAATGACCATCTTTAGTTGGCTGTAAATAGCTATCCACTGTACTCATAAGTACTGCCTCCATTTCTTATTGCTTTGCATTTTTAATAAATAATCTAATTTTCTCATGATCTTTATAACCATTTGTCTCCACACCGCTTGACACATCGACAGCAAACGGCTGAACCAGTTTGATTGCCTCAGAGACATTCATCGGTGTTAAGCCTCCAGCTAGAATCAGTCGGTTACAAGATTGACGAAGCCTATGAATCATCTGCCAATCCAAGGTTTTTTTGCTTGAAGATTGCGAATTCTTAGGGAGGTCAAGCAACTGATAATCAACAGGATAACCTTCGATTTTTCTGAGATCCACTTCGTTTTGGATAGAGAAAGCTTTTATAACGGGTACTGAAAAGGAACCTGCTTTTTCAATACTTTCCTGTCCATGCAGCTGAATGATATCAATTCCTGTTAGTCGTTGAATTCGTTCTATTTCTTCAAGACTTTCATCCACAAATACACCGACCTTTAATGCTTTTCCATTCAGTTCTTCAATAATTTCTTTTGCTTTTTCTGGACTAATCTTCCGCTTACTATCCGCAAAAATAAATCCAAGGAAATCGGCTCCGGCGTTTTCTGCTGTTTGAGCTGCTTCCAGAGTCGTTAGTCCACATATTTTTACCTTCATACACTGCTCCTTCCTATTAAAGCTGAAATGCAGCAAGACTTTGTGCTACATCCGTTGACTTCATCAATGTTTCACCGACTAATATTCCTTTTGCTCCGGCTTTTTTTACCCTTAACACGTCTGCAGGTGTTTTAATTCCACTTTCACTGATGAACAGTTGATCAGCTTTCTTTAAAATGGCACCCAGTCTGTCCGTAACCTCAAGATCAATTTCAAAGGTTTTTAAATTCCGGTTATTTACCCCGATTAATTCTGGGTGAAGAAGCATGGCTTGATTTAGCTCTTGTTCATTATGAACTTCAACCAACACCTCTAAATTTTGCAGCTTCGCATAATGATACAAATTTTCAAGTTTTTCTTGAGTCAGGGCAGCCACAATCAGTAAGATAACTTGCGCACCTGCCTTCTTCGCAATATCAATCTGAATTTGATCAATGATAAAGTCTTTACACAGCAGCGGCAGCTTTACGGAACGGCTGATCAAAGCAAGATCCTCAGTAGACCCTTTAAAATATGCAGTATCCGTCAGAACTGAAATGGCGGCAGCTCCTGCTTCTTCATACTTAGTTGCTTGCTGAGCTGGATCTACTTCGAGTTTAATTTCACCTTTTGATGGAGAAGCTCGCTTAATTTCGGCAATCACCTGCATTTTTGAGGATGATGTCAGCACTTCAACCAGGGATGAAACCTTTCTGGCAGGCTCTTGTATATGGGAAGGATTTCGTTTCAGCTCTTTCACTTCTTCTTTTTTTGCATCCAGAATTTTAGTTAGGAAATCAACCATATTACATAACCACCTTCTTTTTTTGACAATAACTAATTAACGCTTCAAGTTTAGCAAGGGCACTGCCGCTTTCTAGGCTTTCCCTAGCGGTGTTAATGCCCTCTAAAATGGTCGCAGCCTTTCCATTTGCGAAGACCCCTAAACCAGCGTTTAGCAAAACTGTATCTCGATATGCACCTTTTTCATTCTTCAAAACACTCATCATAATAGCTGCATTTTCATGGGCGCTGCCGCCTCGAATCTTATCATTGGTATAAAGCGGTAAATTCACTTCCTCTGGGTGCAGTGTGAACGAAGTGATGTCTCCTTCATTAAGAAGAACAATTTTGTTTTCTCCTTGAAGACTTGCTTCGTCCATATTGCCCGCCCCAGTTACGGCTACTGCCCGCTTGCGGCCAAGCTTTTTAAGTACGTTCGCAAACAATTCCAACATATCACTGCGATACACGCCTATCAGCTGTGATTGTAGATTCACTGGATTGGTTAATGGACCAATCAAATTAAATACGGTCGGGATTTTTAATTCCTTTCTTATCCTTGTAATTCTCCCTAAATTAGGTTGGATAGACGGCGCAAACAGAAAGCTAATGCCAATCTCGCTTAACGATTCTTCTATTTGTGCAGTTTCAAGATAAATATTAATTCCCAGCTCTTCCAGGACATCCGCACTACCGGTTTTACTTGAAACACTGCGGCTTCCATGTTTAGCGACTGTTATTCCCGCTCCAGCCAAAACGAATGCGGCAGTTGAGCTGATATTAAAGCTTTGTGAGCCGTCTCCGCCAGTACCGCAATTGTCCATGATATTTCTCGCTTGCGTTTGAATTGGCAGAGCCTGCTGCCGCAATACATCAACAAGACCAGCTATTTCGGTTGCTGTTTCACCTTTTGATTTAAGTGCCATTAGGAATGCTGCTATTTCCGTTTCAGTCGTATGCTCTGCAAAGATAGCTGCTGCTGCTTCATTTATTTCAATAGTAGATAAAGGCTGATGCAGTGATAGTTTTTCAAGAAACTGTTTCATGACATTTCTCCTCCCTTATTCTCTTGATAAACTGATGTAGCAACAACTTTCCTATCTTAGTTCCAATCGATTCCGGATGGAATTGAACGCCATATAAAGGGAATGTCTGATGCTCGATCGCCATAATTTCTTCATCATCAGCAGCGTAAGCAAGAATATCAAACTCTTTAGGCAGACTTTCTTTCTCCACAACAAGGGAATGGTAGCGCATTGCTTCAAAATTCGCTTCTATTCCAGTAAATAGTCCAGTTCCTGTGTGAACCATAACGGACGTCTTGCCATGGACAATTCGTTTGGCTCCGATCACCTTACCACCGAATGCAGCCGCAATGGCTTGATGCCCCAAACAAATTCCAAGAATCGGTATCGATGCACAATAGGTTTGAATTACGTCTACACATATCCCCGCGTTTTCAGGCCGTCCTGGACCAGGTGATATGACAATTGCTTCAGGATTCAGCTTTTTTATTTCGTCAATGGTCACCTCATCATTCCGTAAAATCAGAATATCACTCTCTACTTCTCCTATATATTGATATAAGTTAAAGGTAAACGAATCATAATTATCGATTAATAGGATCATGTGTTTGCACCTCCAGCAAAGCTTTTGCTTTGTTTTTCGTTTCTTCATATTCCGTTTCAGGAACAGAGTCATAGACAATCCCTGCACCCGCCTGTACAAAAGCAAGATTATCCTTAATAACCATTGTCCGTATAGCCAATGCCATATCAAGGTTCCCGCCATAGCCAATATAGCCGACGGAACCAGCATAAACACCACGTTTACAATCTTCTAACTCATTGATTATTTCCATCGCTCTTATCTTTGGTGCACCTGACACGGTTCCGGCCGGCAGACAGGATGCCAAGGCATCTAAACCTGTTAACTCTGCCTTTAAGGTGCCTCCCACCTTCGAGGTTAAATGCATGACATGACGGTAACGTTCAATATTCATAGTAGAGCTGAGGGCAACAGAACCAATTTCGCAAACACGACCAAGATCGTTCCGGCCCAGATCAACCAGCATTCGATGTTCTGCTAATTCCTTCTCATCTTGAAGAAGGTTTTGCGCATGACTCTTATCTTCCTCATCCGTTTCTCCTCTTGGTCTGGTACCCGCAATCGGATTAACCGTTACGGATTTCCCTCTAACACTTATTAAACTTTCTGGTGAAGAGCCAAGGATTGTATAATCACCAAAATCTATATAAAACATATATGGCGAAGGATTCGAAAGTCTTAGTCGGCGATACACCCCAAATGGATGACCAGTAAAGGATGATTGATAACGCTGAGACAAAACAACTTGAAAGATATCACCGTTAATAATTGCTTGTTTCGCTTCCTCTACTATTTTTATAAAGTGATCTTTGGTCATATTAGAAGTAAAGGATAATTGTTCCACACTTTTTTCTTCTGCAGCCTGTGGTTGATTAAGCAATTCTTTCATCTCTTTTAACCTGACTTCTGCCTGCTCACCTGATGTAACGAGATGAATTTTTTGCAGCTGGTGATCAAAAATGAAGATATCTTTAAAAAACAAGAAGTGTGCATCCGGCATCCCCAGTGTATCTTGAGGCAAAGAACCAATCGATTCATAATGTCGAATCATATCGTAGCCCATGTAGCCAACTGCCCCTCCTATAAAGGGGATTTCCGTTTTTGCTTCGAGCTCGAATATAAACTCTTGTTTTAAATAATCGACTAACCTCATCTCTTGCTCTCTGGACTGCAATCCTTCTCTAATTTCAATGCATGCTTCCCTTGAAATAGCTTCTTTATAAGGACTCATCCCCATGTAGGAATATCTTCCTTGGTCATGGTGGGACGTTGAGCTTTCAAGTAAAAACTTTTTGGGTCCATTCATTTTTTGGAATATTGAAATCGGTGTATGAATATCGCCTTCTACCGTTTCCATCTGAAAACTGATTTTTTTCTGTCCCATCCTTCTCATTTCCCCCTTTTTCGCATAAAAAAAGTCCTCTGCAAACAGTATGTTTGCAGAGGACGATAAAATTACCGCGGTGCCACCTCAGATTGAAAGCTGCGTTTAGCTTTCCTCTTTTTTAATACAGATTACTCTGTATCTATCCTTGTAACGGAGGATCGCCCGTAACTCTACCCATTGATAGAGAAACACTCACAAGTCCATTCACCTTACATATCGTACCGGATTCCACCTGTTCCGGCTCTCTGTTACGCATTCTGTAAAGGTTACTACTCTTGATCAACATGCTCATATTAAATTTTAGAGAACGCAAAAAGGCCCCCTATCCAAAAGGACGAGGACCCCGCGGTACCACCTTTATTAGCTAAGAAGCTCACTTTATAGTATCCAAATGTGAATACCTGTCTCAAATAACGGTAAGACGTATCCGCCAAAGCCTACTGCTGAAACATCCAGGTTCAGTTTGGAGCTCGGAAGTCCATTCGCTTACTGTTGCCCACCGGTTTACACCACCCACCGGCTCTCTATAGAACAGTCAATAAGGTACTCTTCTTCGTCAAAGCTTTTATTGTTTGATTAATTACTTAACATACTAAATCCTTTTTTATAAGAAGTCAATAAATAATCGTGAATTTTCTTATTATTAAACCTATTTCTGAAATGTAAGATCCTCATCTGAATTAAGTTCCTTGGCTTTCTTCAACACAGCATAGGCAGAGTATCCACTACTTCCTTCAAATTCATCACAATAGTTCTTTTCATCGGCCTTACCAGGAACTATTTCTTTAAATCTACGATACGCCTTCATAAATTCTTCTTTACTTATTCGACTCTCATAAGCTTTTTCGACCGCTTCAAAAAAATGAATAACATCGACTACCTCTTCTGTTGTCCAGCTAAAATCCATCGGATATTGATATTCCATTATTCGTCCCCTACTATTCTAAGTTTTGATTTTATTATGCCCATTTAGAACGAATCTTTTCCGCTTCGCCAATAATTCTTTTAAATAAATCATGCGTGGCAGGGACATCCTTAATCAGTCCCATTACTTGTCCAGCCCAACCAAATCCTTGCTCTTCTTTTCCTTCAAATATATATCTTTGATTGGTTTGACCGCTTATGTATTCTTTTAACTGTTCATAACCGCCATTTTCCTGTTCAATTCTCAGGATTTTATCTGTCCATGCACCTGCAATAGCTCGTGCTGGTGCACCTATAGATCGTTTAATCACAACTGTATCATATTCATTCCCCTCAATGAGCGCCTTTTTGTAAGCCTCATGAGCATGAACACATTCTTTAGTCGCAATAAACCTTGTTCCCATTTCGATACCTTCTGCTCCCAGGGCAAGTGCTGCCATTAAGCCACGACCATCACCAAATCCGCCGGAAGCGATTACAGGGATTGAAACAGAGTCAACTACTTGAGGTACTAATACCATTGAGCCGACATCATCTCTGCCAAGGTGCCCTCCGCCTTCATGGCCAACAACCATTACCGCATCAGCACCTGACTGTTCAGCTTTAACAGCCTGTCTTCTTGCAGCAACCAAAACCAGTTTTTTCACCGGGGTATCTTTGACAATGTTCATAAACGGTAAGGGGTTCCCCCCTGTTACGGAGACAGCGGCTACATTTTCCTTAAGCGCAGCCTCTAGGAAATGTTCATATGACCTGCCATGCTGACCAATAGCAAAGTTAACGCCAAAAGGTTTATCTGTCAACGATTTTGTTTTTAGAATTTCCTCAAGCAGTTGTTCCGGGCTGTCAAGCGACATAGCCGTCACCTGCCCTAGTCCCCCTGCATTTGACACTGCCGCAGCAAGTTCCGCATAGGCTAAGTGTGCAAGTCCACCTTGAATGATTGGATATTTTATTCCAAACACTTCCGTTACCCTCGTTTTCCATTCCATTAAATTTCCCCCTTTTTTAACATCTATATCATGTACATATAGTGTAACTAAATCCGATACAGAAGACTAGAAAAAAACTTCCGCATCCTTATCTTCGCTCCTGCGCTTTATCCTTTCCAATCCTTCCAGTAAAACTCTATACACAAGTTCTTATCCATGCTATAATTCATTTGTTTTATTATTGCAAATTTTTTCAGAAGTGAGGCTAGAAGAATTGTCCCAATTTGACACACCATTATTTACAGGTCTAAAAAAACACGCAGCAAAGAACCCCGTACAATTTCATATTCCAGGCCATAAAAAGGGGCAAGGCATTGATCCAGAGTTTCGTGAATTTATCGGAGATAATGCCTTATCCATTGATTTAATAAATATCGCGCCCTTAGACGACTTGCATCAGCCAAAGGGAATAATAAAAGAGGCTCAAGATTTAGCTGCAGAAGCCTTTGGAGCAGATCACACATTTTTCTCTGTACAGGGTACAAGCGGAGCCATAATGACCATGATAATGGCTGTATGCGGACCAGGAGATAAAATTATCATCCCTAGAAATGTTCATAAGTCGATCATGACAGCTATCGTATTTTCTGGGGCTGTACCAATCTTTATTCACCCTGAAATTGATAACAATCTTGGGATTTCACATGGGATTACAACCGAGTCTGTAGAACATGCACTGAACGCTCATCCTGATGCAAAAGGATTACTTGTCATTAATCCAACTTACTTCGGAATATCAGCTGATTTAAAAAGAATCGTAGACATTGCCCATTCGTATCATGTGCCTGTTTTAGTTGACGAAGCGCATGGTGTCCATATTCACTTTCATGATGAGCTTCCCTTATCTGCGATGCAGGCAGGAGCTGATATGGCCGCTACAAGCGTTCATAAACTTGGCGGTTCAATGACCCAAAGTTCTGTATTAAACGTCCGAGAAGGACTTGTTTCTGCTAATCATGTACAGTCTATTCTCAGCATGATGACAACCACATCGACTTCGTACATCCTGCTGGCCTCTCTTGACGTTGCACGAAAGAGGCTTGCAACAGAAGGGTATCAATTAATGGATGAAACAATTAAGCTGTCCCGAGCGTTGAGAACAGCCATTAATGAAATTCCTTTACTTCACTGTGTAGGGGAAGAAATTATTGGTTCAAAAGCTACATTTGATTTTGATCCTACTAAACTAATTATCTCTGTTAAAGAACTCGGAATTACAGGATATGAAGTAGAAAAGTGGCTTCGTAAAACCTATAATATTGAAGTGGAACTATCCGATTTATATAATATTTTATGTATCATCACACCTGGTGACACTTCACTTGAAGCAGAAATCCTTCTTAATGCCTTAAGTAACCTTTCTGCTGAATTCGCACCTTTAACAGATAAAAACACATTGGCTGCTGAAGTGTTGCTTCCATCCATTCCCCTGCTGGCCTTAACACCTCGGGATGCATTTTATGCAAAAACTGAAGTTGTACCTTTTCAAGAAACGGTTGGTCGGATTATCGCTGAGTTTGTAATGGTGTACCCGCCAGGCATTCCGATTTTCATACCTGGTGAAATTATTACGCAGGAAAATCTTGATTATATCCAAACTAATATTCAAGCTGGCCTCCCTGTTCAAGGACCAGAAGATCCGGATATGAAGTCACTTCGCGTCATTAAAGAATATAAAGCAATAAAATAAGCAGCAACAAGCACCCTGACAACTGTTTGGGTGCTTATTGCTGCTTCGTCATTTTAGAAATAAGGAATTGTTTCCACTCTTCATCTAACTACTCTTTTTCGGAATCGTCATCATGGCAATGTGTAGAACATTGAGAATAAAGGGTCGTAACTTTCTCATCTTCAAAATGATCGATTGTTGAGTTACAGTGCTTACAGATTAAAGTTCCCATATTTTCCAGACTCCTTCCGAAATTTTAGAATGAAAACGCTTTAATTTCTTTATTAAGTTAATAATAATATAACACATTTAAAATATCAAGCCTATTTGTATGACATATTTAAATATATTTCCCCAATATACATCATTATTAAAATCCACCTTCTATTACTAAGCTACTTTTATGGATAACTCATTTAGAAAATGCTAGAATAAAATGGAAAATATTCCGTTCAGGAGGGGTAAAATGGCTGAGCATGCCTATATTAAATTAATACCCGGATCAACACTTGAAGTGGTTCAGTTAGATGATATTAAAGAATTATTCCATTATTATAAAACAATTACAGAAAAAACCGGCGTCCAATTAGACTGGAACTACAGTGAAAATGCTTTTCCATACGAAATCATCGACTATAAAGCAGATGCCGATTATATTCATTTAAAAGCTACGGAAGATCGGTATCATTCCATCTTTTTAGGAGTAGGAAAAGAACAGGTAAAAGATTCTGAAGGGCTGGCTGCACTTCAACATTATATAGAACTTATCCTGCCTGAATTATCTACTTATGGCGATAAAGGAAAAGCCAACGAATTCAGCAAATTTTTAGCCAAGAAATTAAAAGGAGAACTGCATTTGTTTAACAAAAGAAGAAGAGGGGATATTGAGGCCAGTTCTTAAGGAGTCAGGAATTGTTTTAATTCGTCTCGTGACACTAACAAGTCCTAAGGAGCGATTAAAGAAAATTATTAAAGATGCTGAGGGATTTATCTATGCAGTGACGGTAAAAGGAACAACTGGCACAAGAGAATCATTTGAGGAGGAAGTGGGTGTTTATCTCCAAGAAGTTAAAGCGCTTAGCTCTGTCCCGGTTTTAGCAGGATTTGGGATATCTACGCCTGAACATGTTAAACAAGCCTCTTCTTATTGTGATGGAGTCATTGTAGGGAGTAAGATTATCGACCTATTTGAAGAAGAAAAATATGAGGAAATGGAAGAATTGATTTCAAGCGCAAAGACAGCTGGGATAAGGTGAGCTTCTCATTAGTATATGTAAGAGAGGATGCCCCGATTTTTTCGGGACATCCTCTCTTACTCTTTTAACATATCTAAGTGTTTAAGTTAATTTATATAAGGGTATAAGTTCAACAAATGCATCACGAATTCTTTCGACAAATTTTTCATCTGTCATTTTCACAGCTTCTTCTTGAGGTATTTGAATACCGCAAAGTATTTCAGCTTTTTTAACACTTTGTAAGCGCTGAAAAATCGATTCAAGTTCGCTAACAGATAAATCTTGGTGTGGAAGCACGGCAGGTTTGGTATGATCAATTGACCAAACGAAGTTTGAAGGAATGGTCTCTTTTACTTTAACTGCAGCCTCCATCAGTGTTTTACCAAATTCGGCTTTTATAGGCGCTTCATAAATGACCGCAAACCAGACAAAAACATGCGTTTCCCAAAGGCCGATTTGAAAATGGGGCACCATTTTGTATCCTCGTTTATTACCTGAAAAAGCAACCCATGTATCATTTGGAGGATTAACTTTCCTGCGTGCATGCTTAGCAACATGTGTAAACATTTCTTCTCCTGTCATGACAGAAAGTTCTTGTGAAAAGAAATCGCCAAGAGCAATAAGCTTGGGTTGTATTCGTTCTTTTAAAGCCTCCATACGCTGATCGAGGCCATCAATTTTAAACACGCTGAAATCTTCTGCTGAAAAACTTGAAACGGACATATTATTCCTCCTACTTGCTTGTCTGAAGCATATTGTAGCATAATTAAAAGTAAAAAAAAAAAATCCGCTTTCTAAAATACGAGGAGTAATCTCGTTTTTATATCTAAGGCAAATGCACAATTTTGTTGCGATTTTGGTGTAGACAACATACTATAAAACTAAATAAATAACTGAAAATTTAGTTAATTAAATTTAGTTAAATACCGAAGGGAGCAGATGGAATATGAAACAAGTTATGAATCAAGCTTTGAAGGCGAAGGAAGTTGAAAAACATAGAACAGCTGTTTTACGGATGGAAATGGATTATGAATTAGCTACGTTATTTGAGGCCATAGGTGAAGAAAATGAGCCGAAAAAAACCCAATGTAAACAAAAGCTTGAGCGGATTCGCTTAGAGTTATTAAGATTAAAGGCATTATAATTTCTACCTTTATATGAAGAAGGAGATAAAGACGGATTCATGTATAAAATTAATAGTTATTCTGTAGGTGGTAAATAGCGGACACTTGTTGTTTAATAAGTGAATCCGCTATTTATCATTCATGAAGAAATCGTTGGATACATAGAAAATGATAAAAAAGTAAATAAGTATAACGAACAGCAATATTGGTAATAACTAACTCTAAAACTTGAAGGATCAGCTGGGATTAGATAATCTATAGATAGAAAGAACAGGGGGCGGGGGTTTTGAATATGGATAGAAAGAAAATTGATACATATGCCAAAGCTTGGGTTAAAGAAGCTGGAGAACGTTTGAAAAAATCCTTTAGTGAGGAATTAACAATTGAAACTAAATCTAATCGGAACGATTTAGTAACAAATTTAGATAAGGAAATAGAATTATTTTTCAGACACAAAATAGCTGAAACCTTTAGTGACCACAAAGTTGTCGGGGAAGAGGCGATGGAGGCAAATTACTCAAACGTGTCAGGTGTTGTTTGGATTATTGATCCGATTGACGGGACAATGAATTTTGTTCACCAGCAGAGGAATTTTGCTATTTCTATCGGGATATACGAAGATGGTGTGGGGCAAATTGGCTTAATTTATGATGTTATACACGATGAATTGTATCATGCGATAAAAGGAGAAGGTGCTTTTATGAATGAACAGCGGCTGCCGATGCTGGAAGAGGTAGAAGTGAGTGATATGATCTTATCAATCAATGCAACTTGGATTGGTGAAAATAACCGGATAGACCCAAGTATTCTTACACCTCTCGTTCGGGACGTTAGAGGGACGAGATCATATGGTTCAGCAGCAATCGAACTTGCCTATGTAGCGGCTGGGAGAACTGACGCGTATATGACAATGAGATTAGCTCCTTGGGATTTTGCAGGCGGGGTCGTTCTTTTACAAGAAGTCGGAGGAGAAGTCACGACTATGGATAACCAGCCGCTTGATTTTGTAAATGGTTCGTCTCTTTTTGCTTCTAAACCGGGCTTGCATAAACAGATTAATGAAACGTATCTTGGCAAATAGAGGGATTACAGAAAAAAACGCCGAGATAATCGGCGGTTTTTTTTTGCGCGAAAAATATTTATTTAGCTCTTTTGGGCATTACGATATTTTTTCTTTTGAGAAAAACCAAAGCCCATAATCCCGCATAGTATAATCAGGCTGATAACCGCACCAAATATGCTTTTTTCAGCAATTGCTATACCAATAAATGAGATGCTTGCTGTTGCCAATAGTGCCATGATTAGGAATTTCCATTGTATATCTTTCACCATTATCACCTCGAATATATCTATTGTACATAATTTCATGCTTTGTTTCTACTATGTTTGTGATATAATATGTAAGTTAATGCTAAAGATAAGTTAAATAACTATCTAATCTAGGAGTGAATTTTTT
>NZ_AJTN02000173.1 GCF_000305495.1 Peribacillus psychrosaccharolyticus ATCC 23296
TTTAATTCAAAGCGAAGCTGTTCGCTTTCCTTTTGGAGTTGCAGCCTTTTTGTTTTGTACGTTTCAAGAAGCTTATTTTTGCTGGACTCCGTCAAAACTTGATTAACGATGACGTTTTGGAGAATTTTCACCCCAGCGCCGCCTCCTCTATCTATGTATTCTAACTGCAGCAGAGTCATATATGTATGCATGTAAGTATACCATTACTTGGATCCTCACATGCATAAGATTAGCTTGACAATTTTTTTATACAAAAAAGGAAGGGTGTTAGCCCTCCCTTATTCGGAAATTTCCAAATAGATTTTCTTATGCTGTGAGGACCCTGCTGCATATACCACAGTCCGAATCGCTTTAGCAATACGCCCTTGCTTGCCGATAACCTTCCCCATATCTGCTTTGTTAACAGAAAGGGAATATACGGTCCGGCCATCATCATCCCGTTCCGTTACTTGAACATCTTCGGGATAATCAACAAGCGCGGAAACAATCGTTTCAATTAATGCCTTCAATTACTGCTTACTTGCCTAGCTTTGAATTATGGAATTTTTCCATGATTCCTTGGCCTGATAACAAGTTACGAACAGTATCAGATGGTTTAGCACCATCGTTTAACCATTTTAGAACTAGTTCTTCATTGATTTCAACTTTTGCAGGTTGAGTAACTGGGTTATAAGTTCCAACTACTTCAATGTAACGTCCGTCACGTGGTGAACGGGAATCTGCAACTACAACACGATAGAAAGGAGTCTTTTTTGCTCCCATACGTTTTAAGCGAATTTTTACTGCCATTTTAAATAGCACCTCCGAATAGTTTCACACAAGATAGTATAATATCAAACCCTGCATACGTTGTAAAGGTTTTTTTCTTAACAGACAAAAACTGGTCTTACATGAAGGGTAATTTAAAGCCCTTTTTCTTCCCTTTAGTCATGCCAGTTACCTGTTTCATCATCTTTTTCATATCTTCAAATTGCTTTAATAAACGGTTAACTTCTTGAATAGGCCTGCCGCTGCCTTTTGCAATTCGTTTTCTGCGTCCAGCATTAATGATTTCTGGATGCTCCTTTTCTGCCTTTGTCATTGAACGGATAATAGCTTCAACATGACCGATCTGTTTTTCATCGATCGAAAGCTTATCTATCCCTTTCATTTTATTGGCACCAGGCAGCATTTTTAGAAGATCATCAAGCGGACCCATATTACGCATTTGGTCAAGCTGCTCCAGAAAATCATCGAAAGTAAACGACGATGTCCGAATTTTTTGTTCAAGCTCTTTTGCTTTTTCTTCATCCACATTTGTTTGCGCTTTTTCGATAAGGGTAAGAACATCCCCCATACCAAGAATTCTTGAAGCCATGCGGTCTGGATGGAAAGCTTCTAGTGCATCCAGCTTTTCACCCATTCCGACAAACTTAATCGGGGTTTGAGAAACAGCACGGATTGACAGTGCAGCACCGCCTCGTGTATCACCATCAAGCTTCGTTAACACAACGCCGGTTAAACCGAGTTGTTCATTAAAGCTTGCAGCTACATTTACAGCATCCTGCCCTGTCATAGCATCAACGACAAGGAATATTTCATCAGGTTTTGTCAGTTCTTTAATATCTTTAAGCTCACCCATGAGCGTTTCATCTACATGAAGGCGGCCTGCTGTATCAATGAGGACATAATCATGATGTTCTTCCTTCGCTTTTTCAATTGCCTGCCGGGCAATTTCTACCGGGCTGACTTGATCTCCGAGCGAAAACACAGGCATATTAATTTGTTTACCAAGCGTTTCAAGCTGTTTAATTGCAGCTGGACGATAAATATCCGCAGCTACTAACAGTGGTTTACGATTGTGTTTCTTCCGAAGAAGATTGGCTAATTTACCAGTTGTTGTCGTTTTACCTGCACCCTGAAGACCAACCATCATAATAACGGTCGGGGGACGGCCGGCGACAGCAATTTTACTCTGATCGCCGCCCATAAGTTCGGTCAGCTCTTCTTTTACTACCTTTATTACCTGCTGACCTGGGGTTAAGCTTTTTAGCACTTCCTGTCCAACTGCACGTTCACTCACGCGTTTAATAAAATCTTTAACAACTTTAAAGTTAACATCCGCTTCAAGGAGTGCAATACGTACTTCACGCATCATTTCCTTAACATCTGCTTCATTAACCTTACCTTTGCCGCGGATTTTTTGCATGGTGCTCTGCAGTCGGTCAGTTAATCCTTCAAATGCCATATATGCCGCCTCCTAATCTAACTTCTCAAGCTCGATAACTGCGGCCAATAGATCGTCCTTTGAATACGTTTCCGTATCAATTAGTTCTTTCATTTTGGCAATCCACATGGTTCGTTCTTGAAATTTTTGGAAAAGCAAGAGCTTCATTTCATATTCTTCAAGCATTGCTTCCGTTCGTTTTATATTATCATAGACTGCCTGCCTGCTTATATCATATTCATCAGCAATCTCACCAAGAGAGTAATCATCCAGATAGTAGAGAGACATATAGCTCTTTTGTTTTTCGGTTAATAACGATTGATAAAAATCAAATAAGTAATTAATCCGCATTGTTTTCTCGAGCATCTGCTGACCTCCCAGCTGTTAAGTGAAAACCCTTTACAAACTATAGTTTACACACGTTCCTATATGATGTCAAGGTGAAACCTTGCACTTCATTCAAAGAGCTTGTTTTAGCCCCTTTTTTGCGAAATATGCAGATAATTTTTTCTTCCGTTTCGTTGTTTCTCTAATCCCTCAGACCATATATGTAAAGGATAAAATGCCGAAAGGAGTCATACCTTTTTAAATGACACTCAAGTGACTCAAGCATCCGGCCTCACTGCCTTTTCGCGGACGTATCTAAAAATACCCTTAAAACCCGCTAGATTGAGTTGTATGATGTTTTTACCATCCACATCGTATGTCCCCCTTCAAGACAGAAAGAACCCGTCTGCATCCGCAAACGGGTTCAACTATTTACTCTTTTTCTTCGATTACATCTGCAAATAAACCATATACATATTTATCAGCATCAAATTCCTGCAGATCATCCATCTTCTCACCGAGACCGACAAACTTAACAGGAATATTTAATTCATTACGAATAGCTAAAACGATACCGCCTTTAGCCGTTCCGTCAAGCTTCGTTAGGACAATTCCAGTGACATTGGTTACTTCTTTAAACGTTTTTGCCTGAATCAAGGCATTTTGACCAGTTGTGGCATCAAGTGCTAACAGCACTTCATGTGGTGCTCCAGGGATTTCACGTTCAATGACCCGTTTCACCTTTTCAAGTTCATTCATCAAGTTCACTTTATTTTGAAGACGGCCTGCCGTATCACAAATAAGCACATCTGCTTTTTTAGCTTTGGCAGAACGCAATGCATCAAACATAACAGCTGCTGGATCTGAACCTTCAGCTTGTTTAATTACTTCAACGCCTACACGTTCACCCCATACTTCCAATTGTTCAATCGCACCAGCTCTAAAGGTATCACCAGCTGCGAGCATAACTGTTTTTCCCTCACCTTTAAGCTTATTGGCTAATTTTCCAATCGTAGTAGTCTTTCCTACGCCATTGACACCGACAAAAAGAATGACCGTTAAGCCTTCTTGCATATTCAATTCAGTATGGTCTGCATCATTCCCTTGATAAATTTCTACCAGTTTTTCGGAAATGACGGACTGTACTTCCTTAGAATCAGAAATATTGCGGCGCTTTACTTCCATCTTCAAATCATCGACCAACGTCATCACTGTTTCAAATCCAACATCTGCCCCAATTAAAATTTCTTCGAGTTCTTCGAAGAACTCTTCATCGACTTTACGATAACGAGCAACAAGATCATTTACTTTGCCAGAAAAAGAGTCCCTAGTTTTGGTTAAACCTTGTTTAAACTTATCGGTAACAGCATCAGATTGATCAGTAAATTTTTCTTTTAGCTTTTTAAAAAAACTCATTGGTTCACTTCCTTAGTAAATTTCTAGGATTTTGCATATTCAGCTGTTTCGTCCATCCGGACTGAAACAAGTTTGGAAACTCCTGATTCCTGCATCGTTATTCCATAAAGTACATCTGCTTCTTCCATGGTTCCTTTACGGTGGGTAATGACGATAAATTGAGTTTCCGCACTGAACTGCTTAAGGTATTGACTAAAGCGATACACATTCGCTTCATCTAATGCCGCTTCAACTTCATCTAATATACAAAACGGTACCGGCCGGACTTTTAAAATAGAGAAAAGCAGAGCAATGGCTGTTAATGCGCGTTCACCGCCGGACAGCAGCCCTAGGTTTTGAAGTTTTTTCCCTGGGGGCTGTGCAATAATGTCCACTCCTGTATTAAGGAGGTCCTCCGGATTGCTTAACTTAAGTTCAGCTCGTCCTCCGCCAAACAGTGACTTAAACACTCGCTCAAACTGTTCTCGTATCGCGTAAAACGTTTCCGAAAACCGGCGTTTCATTTCCCCATCCATTTCATCAATAACCTCAAATAAGGTATCTTTTGCTTGCTGTAAGTCATTTTTTTGCTCTGTAAGGAAATTAAATCGTTCAGAGACCCGGTCATATTCTTCAATGGCACCCAAGTTAACACTGCCGAGCTCTTCGATAGCAAGCCGGATTAATTTGACCTTTTTTCGTGCTGCATCAGCTGGAATGGTAAGCGGGTGATTTTCTTTTGCTGCTTCATAAGAAAGCATATATTCCTCGCGTAAGTGATCCAGACGATTTTCAAGTTCAACATCAAGACGGTTCAACTTAACTTCTTCATCTTTAACAGCTTCTGACAGGCCTTTATGCAGACGTTTTAGTTCTTTGCATTCTATATCAAGATCTTCAAGCTTTTTGAGCAGTTGGACCCGCTCATGCTTTTGAGACGATATCAACTGCACCGATTCATTTTTAACTTTCAGTTTGCCTTGTGCAGCGTCCTCAAGTGTAACCTCACCGCTTGAAGATGAAGTCATTTCATTAGTTAACAGCGATAAATCCTCTTTATAATCGGTAACTCGTTCTTGTTCCTCTGCCAATTGATCGTTAATTCGGCTGTATTTTTCACGTTGATTCTGAAGCTGTTCTTTTTTAGAAGCCAGCTGAACTTTAAGCTCATTCGTTTCTTCGGTAAGACTTTCTTTGGATGTTTGCTGAGACTGTTTCTGTTTTGTTAATTCAGCAATCGTTTCATCCAGTAATATAATCTCTTTAGAACAAGAGGCAAGCAGCTTTTCAAGCTCTTCCAATCTAAGCTTTTTACTTTGTTTTTCTTCTTCAATCGACTTTTTATCGAGATCATATAAATGCAATCGTTCATTCACATTTTTCTCTTGTAGTTCGATTTCGCGAACAGATCCCTTAAGTGAAAGCTCTTTTAGACGTAATGCTTCACCAGCTTGACGGTACCCCTCTACTTTTTCTTCCAGAGAAGTGATATCAGTCTTCAGCTGCTTTACATGCTTTTCAAGCACAGAAGTTTTCTCTTCCATATCAGCAATCTTCGTCTTCAATTCATCCAGTTCAGTTTTTCTCGATAATAAGGAAGACGTTTTTTGTTTGATAGCTCCACCCGTCATGGAACCGCCAGGATTGACGACATCACCATCGATTGTTACAAACCGGTACTTATGATGGACAAGTTTGGCTAATTCATTGGCACCTTTCAGATCTTTCGTGATGATCACTGTACCAAGGAGATTCGCTGCGATATTGATGTATTTTTTGTCAAAGTCAATTAAATCAACAGCTGTCCCGACGAATGCCGGATGACTAGCCACCGCACGAAGTTGAGAGGACGGAATTTCCCTAGCCCTAATCACGGTAAGCGGTAAAAACGTCGCCCGTCCGTATCCATTCTTTTTTAAGAATGTAATTGCTTTACGGGCATTTTCTTCTCCATCCATGACCACATGCTGCATGGAGCCGCCAAGTGCCGTTTCAATTGCCAGCTGATACTCCTTCGGAACTTTAATTAATTCCGCAACCGCTCCTTCAACACCCTCTAAAGTCCGGTTTTTCGCCTTCAGTACTTCTTTTACACCCTGGAAGAAGCCGGCATAGTCCTCTTCCATTTCTTCAAGCATGTCTTTTTTTGACTTAGACTGTTGTAGAAATTGGTAGGCTTGATACAGCGTCTTTTCTTGCTTTTGATACGCCGCTTTGTTATTTTCCAGCCTTTTTTGTTCTTCACGAAAACGATATACATGCTCTTCAATTTGAGCAGTCACCGCAGCAAATAATTGAGTAGACTCTAGCTTCTTCGCCTCTATTTCAATCCGTTCATTGAGAAACTTTTCGTTTTCCGTATCGAGACGAACGTTTCGATTGTCCTGTTGATTCAGCTGCTGATCAAGATACTGCTGTTCATTACGGGCTGAAGCCTGTTTATTCAGCCATTCTATATAATCACTTTTCAGCGTTTCTATGGTTTCTTCAATATTACTTGTAAACAAACCAAGGCTTTTTTGTTTTTCATGAAGGCTTGATTGGAGGTTTCTAACTTCCTGTTCAAGTTTCACAAGCACTCGGTTTTCACGTTCTTTTTCAGCAGTCCATTCACTGATTCTTCTCTCACCATCATCAATTGACTTTTCGAGCTGCTGTTTGTTTTGAGAGGCATTTTTTTTCCGCTCTTTTAATACTTCTTTACGTCCTTCAAGTTTTTCAAGTTCTTCACTTGCCCGCAAAAGAGTCTCCTGCAGTTCATTCATAGATTGATCAAGACCGGCTATATGCTTCCGCAGCTTAGCAGACTCGGTTTCCTTCTGAAAAATGGATCTTGTCATCGTTTGCTCTTGTTCACTATGTTCTTCAAAAGCAGCGGTTAACTTTTCCCAATTTTCGTGAAGTGTTTCAATCTCATAGACTGTCAACGCAACTTCGCTTTTCTCCAGCTCTGCCTTTTTTTCAAGGTAATCATGTGCAATCGAGGATTGAATTTTCAGTGGTTCAACCTGACCTTCTAACTCATAAAGAATATCATTAACCCGATTTAAGTTTTCTTGTGTCTCGAACAGCTTATGCTCTGCCTTCTTTTTTCGGTTTTTGTATTTCAAAACGCCTGCCGCTTCTTCAAAAATAACTCTGCGGTCTTCTGCTTTACTGCTGAGAATTTCTTCTACTTTCCCTTGACTTATAATTGAAAAGGCTTCCTTACCAAGACCAGAATCCATAAATAAATCCACAATGTCTTTAAGCCTGCAATTTTGATTATTTATGAAAAATTCACTTTCGCCTGACCGGTATACTCTTCTCGTCACACTTACTTCATGAAAATCAATCGGCAGCGAGTTCGTTTCATTGTCCAGCGTTAAGGTAACCTCTGCAAAATTCAGTGACTTTCGCGAATCACTTCCAGAGAAAATGATATCCTCCATTTTCGCTCCACGGAGTGATTTTGCAGACTGCTCACCTAAAACCCATCGAATCGCGTCTGTAATATTACTCTTTCCACTGCCATTTGGTCCAACTACTGCCGTAACACCTGGGACAAAGTCCATCGAAATCCGTTCAGCAAAGGACTTAAATCCCACAACATCCAATCGTTTGAGGAACATTTGCTTTCCCCCTCTATCTCAACTCTTTACTTGAGACTTTCTTTATTATTTTCTTTGAGAGCCGAAAGTGCACATTGAGCAGCACGCTGTTCAGCTTCTTTTTTCGATCTTCCCATGCCCGTACCCAGTTCTTCCTGATTTAAGGAAACCACGGAGACAAACTCCCGGTTATGGGCCGGACCTTTTTCCTGAAGGATTTGATAGTCAAGTGCTCCTGTACCATCCCGCTGAATAAGTTCTTGTAATTGGCTTTTATAATCCATCACATGAGAAAAAGCACCCTCGTCTATCTTAGGGAAAACGACCCTCTCTAAGAATTGAACAACACAATCAAGACCTAAATCCAAATATAATGCACCGATGAATGCTTCGAACACGTCAGCAAGCAGCGCTGGGCGTTCTCGGCCTCCAGTCATTTCCTCGCCTTTTCCGAGTCGAATATAATTGCCAAACGACACATCATGAGCAAAATTGACTAAAGATGGCTCACATACAATTGCAGCACGCAATTTTGTCAGTTCGCCCTCACTCATCATTGGATACTTTACAAATAGGTACTTTGATACGGTCAATTCTAGGACAGCATCTCCTAAAAATTCGAGCCGTTCATTATCTTCATACGGCTTCCGGCGATGCTCATTCACATAGGATGAATGGGTGAACGCTTGTTTCAATAGCTTTTCATCATGAAAAAGAAAACCCGTTTGTTCTTGAAGCTGTGTAAATTTATTTTCACCTTTTACCGGTTTTCGATCCATACCGTTCCTTTTCATACGACCAAACCCTCCACTAAACACTAAAGAATAATGACAATTTATCTTGTAACGTCATTCGTTACAGAAAAGAAACTTGGCGGTTTAAATGCGCCAAGCTCTTCAAAGTATTATATCATACAGCAGCACGGCTTCAAAGGAAACTCCTCGCTTCAGTGAGGATAATTTACCCATGCCTCTTCATGATCTATAAGATTACCCATTCGTAACTGATTAACTGTCTAAAGAATCACGTACTTCTAAACAAAATAGGCTGCAGAGAATTCTCTGCAGCCTTGTGTTCATTTTTCGAGATCATTTAGATTACATAGTACTTTTTATGTAATTCACAGCATCTCCAACTGTGCTGATTTTTTCTGCGTCTTCATCTGAAATTTCCATTTCAAATTCATCTTCAAATTCCATAACTAGTTCAACAACATCTAGGGAATCTGCACCAAGATCTTCTTTGAATGAAGCTTCTAATTTCACTTCTGACTCTTCAACATTCAATCGATCAACTACGATTTTTGTTACGCGTTCTAATACGTCTGCCACTGCATTCACCTCCCCTCAAGACATTATAGTATAATCCAGTTAAATAATAAAGATTACATCACCATTCCGCCGTCTACATGAAGCGTTTGCCCAGTCATATAGCCGCTCGCTTCGGAAGCAAGGAACGTGACAACCCCAGCTACATCTTTAGGATCGCCAAAGCGTGCCAGTGGAATTTGAGTTAACATCGTTTTCTGTATATCCTCGGTTAGTTGTTCAGTCATATCAGTAGTAATAAACCCAGGAGCAACCGCATTGACCGTTATTCCACGCGCAGCGAGTTCCTTAGCAGTAGACTTCGTTAACCCAATTACACCTGCTTTAGCCGCAACATAATTGGCCTGTCCAGCATTACCGCTGACCCCGACAATAGAAGCAATATTGATTATTCGTCCATGACGCTGTTTCATCATCTGCCTAGTAACCGCTTTTGTGCACAAAAATACACCTTTGAGATTAGTAGTGATTACGTCATCCCACTCTGTTTCTTTCATCCGCATTAATAAATTATCGCGGGTGATTCCAGCATTATTAACGAGAATATCGAGCGTTGTAAACTGCTCAAAGACATGTTTCATCATCGCTGTAACACTCTCTGAGTCACCTACATTTCCTTGAATAGCAAAAGCATGGCGTCCCATTTCCTTAATTTCAGCCACAACCTCATTCGCCTTTTCTTCACTGCCCGCAAAATTGACTGCCACATTCGCACCCTGCCGAGCAAGTTCTAATGCAATTTCCCGGCCAATTCCACGTGATGCCCCGGTTACCAATGCATTCTTTCCGTTAAGCTGCATTCTAATTCCCCCTAAGTGCATGGACTGTATTTTCAAGACTTACTTTGTCATTTACGGAATAAATCGATACACTGCGGTCAATTTTTTTAATTAATCCACTCAGTACCTTACCTGGTCCAATTTCGATAAACGTATCAACACCTAAATCTAGTAGTGTTCGGATACTTTCTTCCCAGCGGACAGGTGATATAAGCTGTTCAATCAGTTTTTCCTTAATCTCCTCAGGCTGTGTTACAGGCTGAGCTGTAACGTTTGAGATTACCGGAGTAATAGCCTGCTTAACCTCTATTGAGCTAAGTGTTTCCGCTAGTTTAGCAGCTGCTGGTTCCATCAGAATGGAATGAAAAGGGCCGCTCACATTTAACGGGATTGCTCGTTTTGCTCCGTTTTCCTTCGCTTTCACTGCAGCCAATTGAACACCTTCAGTCGTTCCTGAAATGACAATTTGTCCTGGGCAGTTAATATTCGCCAACTGCACGGTATTCCCTTCACGCGTAATATCGGCTGTCAGCTCTTCTAGCTGCGCCTGATCCATACCAAGCACGGCTGACATCGTCCCAATACCGTTTGGAACGGCTTCTTCCATGTATTCTCCGCGTTTTCGAACTGTATGTACTGCTTCTTTAAATGTCATAGCACCGCTGGCAGTTAACGCTGAATATTCGCCTAAGCTGTGCCCAGCTGTATAATCTGGTGTAATTCCAGCTTTCAATACTGCTTGATAGAGAGCAAAACTTACCGTTAGTAATGCCGGTTGTGTATTTGCTGTCAATGTGAGATCTTCTTGTGGTCCATTTAGGATAAGATCAGTCAGCGAAAATCCAAGAGTGCTGTCTGCTTCTTGAAAGATTGATTGAACGGTCTGATCGCTCTCATAAAAATCTTTTCCCATCCCAACTGTTTGTGAACCTTGTCCTGGAAAAACAAACGCTATTTTCCCCATTGTCGACACCCCTAACTCATTCTTGTTTTCCGGTTTCCATCAAACGAACAATATTCTGTACAACTTGATGATTGACCATGTCACGCGTCTGGCGGATGGCATTGTATATAGCATGGTCATCAGATGAGCCATGGGCTTTGATAACCGGTGCTTTTAATCCGAAAAGTCCTGCTCCCCCATACTCAGAATAATCCATCTGATTTTTAATCGCTTTAAATTGTGGTTTTAGCATAGCCGCAGCCAATTTACTTTTCGTATTGCTCATTAACCCTACTTTAAGCATAGAGAAAACACTCATCGCAGTTCCTTCAATCGTTTTCAACACCATATTACCTGTAAAACCATCTGTAACGACAACATCCGCTGCTCCATTAAGCAAGTCTCTTGCTTCAACATTGCCTGTGAAGTTGATCTTCGCGTCTTTTAGAAGGCCGTACGCTTGTTTAGTCAATTCGTTGCCTTTTTTCTCTTCAGAACCAATATTCAATAGAGCAACACGAGGATTAGCTATTCCTCTAACCTTTTGCGCATAAATTGAGCCCATAATGGCATATTGAACAAGATGTTCTGGTTTCGCATCCGAATTCGCTCCAACATCTAAAAGGACAAAACCTCCGCCATCAATAGTAGGCAGGGTTGGGGCAAGTGCCGGCCTGTCTATCCCATCTATGCGTCCAACAACAAATAACCCTGCCGCCATGAGTGCACCTGTATTACCTGCTGAAATGCATGCATCCGCTTCTCCGTCTTTTACCAACTGAGCTGCAAGGACTAGTGAGGCGTTCTTTTTACGACGAACCGCTCGAACTGGTTCATCTGTTCCCAGAATCTTTTCCTCGGTATGTACGATAGAGATCCGTTCATTATTTATTAAATGTTCATTTATTTCTTTTTCATTTCCTACAAGAATCATTTCAATATCAGGAAATTCACGAACAGCCTTCATGGCTCCTAAAACTGGCTGTTTTGGTGCATGATCCCCGCCCATTACATCAATGGCTATTTTCATTTTCTCCACCCTTTTCCGGCTGACAGGAGTGGTACATTTCGAACTCTCCCTTAAATACCAATTCGCTGCCAACATAACTGTTCACTTCTACAATCGAACGATCACTTGAAGCCGTATCCAATACACGAGCCTTAGCAACCACTCTCTCATTTTCCCGCACAGATCGTGTAAATAGAATGGATGCTTTTGCCGTCAGCGCCAATTCGTCATCAATGACAGCTACAGCAAGGGAATTAGCTTGCGCGAATAAATGATGGCCGCGCGCTATCCCATTTCGTTTAAATACATGTTCTTTATTTATATCAAGAATTGAAATTGCATTTTGGTCTAAATTCACATCAATGACTTCACCAATCACTTCATCAATTGGGAGTGCCCTGATTTCATCGCTTAGTCTTTTTTCCGCAACATTTTTTATCCGCTCTCGTAGTTCGGGAATGGAAAGTTCAAGCCGGTCCAGCCTGATTGTTTGAACACTCACGGAAAATTTTTCAGCCAGCTCTTCATCTGTTACGAAAGGATTTCCTTTAATCGTGTCGATTAATAACTGCTGGCGTTCCTTCTTATTCCTTTTCATTCGAAGGTCACCATCCACGTTTTATGACTAGGTACTAATAGTAGTATATAGATATTAAAAACAGATTGCAAGATGTAAAAACCCGCAATCTGCTTTTTAGCTTATTCTTTTTAATCCAGCTTTTCTCCATCCAATACACCGGTACTTGCGAGATGCTTTCGAAGCGGTTCATAATCCGGCGCATGCCAAAATGCTTCCGAAGCGATGAGTTTAGCTGCATCATTTCTAGCTACTTCAAGTGTTCGATAATCATGAACCATGTCGGCCACTTTAAATTCAGGAACACCACTTTGCTTTCTACCAAAGAAATCGCCAGGACCACGAAGTTCGAGATCTTTTTCCGAAACAACAAAACCATCATTCGTCTCGGTCATAATGGTCATACGCTCCTTCCCATTCTCCGATTTAGGATCGGCTAACAGGATACAGAAAGACTGATCGCCCCCTCTTCCTACCCGGCCGCGAAGCTGGTGAAGCTGCGCGAGACCGAATCGTTCCGCATCATAAATAACCATCACGGTAGCATTGGGTACATTCACTCCAACCTCAACGACTGTTGTGGAGACAAGAACTTTTGTGATGTTCTGGCTGAATTCCTTCATGACAGCGTCTTTTTCATCCGCCGGAAGTTTTCCATGCATCAATCCAACTTGATATCTTCCTGCAAAATACTGGGTCAGCATGGCATGTACATCAAGTACGTTCTCTAAATCCATTTTTTCCGATTCTTCAATCAACGGACAAATTACATAAGCCTGTCTACCTTGCTGCAATTCTTTTTCAATAAAAACAAGAATCCTATCGAGCATATTGTGTTTAGCCCAATATGTTTCAATGATTTTACGTCCAGCAGGCATTTCATCGATTGTCGATACATCCATTTCACCAAAAACTGTAATAGCCAGTGTTCTAGGAATCGGCGTGGCTGTCATAAATAAGACATCAGGACTGTTCCCCTTTTCTCGTAAAACCCGCCGTTGGTTCACACCAAAACGATGCTGTTCATCGGTTATGACAAGTCCAAGATTCAGAAAATTCACCTCATCTTGAATAAGTGCGTGTGTACCGATTAATAAATTTATTTCTCCGCTGTTTAATGCTTCTAGCAGTTCCCGCCGTTTTTTCCCTTTCACGGAGCTCGTCAGAAGAGCCGACTTAATTCCGAAAGGTTCTAGCATTGTACGCATTGAAGCTGCATGTTGTTCAGCTAATATCTCAGTAGGCACCATTAAAGCTCCTTGATAACCAACGGAAATGGATGTATACAAGGCGATAGCGGCTACAACAGTTTTTCCAGATCCAACATCCCCCTGCAGGAGGCGGTTCATTCTATAGGGAGATTTCATATCAGCTAATATTTCATTAACAACCCGTTTCTGGGCATCCGTTAAAGGAAAGGGCAGCGATTCGATAAATGCAGTTACTTTTTCAAGCGTATAGTCTTGTTCAATTCCTTTAGATTCTTCTCTTTGAACTTTACGCATTGCCTGCATCTTCAGTTGAAAAAGTAAAAACTCTTCATAAACAAAGCGTCGTCTTGCTTGCTTCATATCATTCTCAGAAGTTGGAAAGTGCATGGTCCATAAAGCATTTGGTCTAGGCATTAATCTATACTGTGAAATTAACCCTTGCGGCAGGTTTTCTTCAATAGCCGGTCCAAACTGTTTAAAGGCGTTGCCGATGTACCGGCGTAACCCTTTAACGGTCATACTACCCTTTATCGAATAAACAGGTTCATACTCTTTTTCCTGTCTGTTCTCACCAATATGACATTCACTGCCTGTAATGGTTTGGCGATTGCGATCCCACTTTCCAGTAACCGTCACTACGCTGTTGATCTCCATCTTTGACTTTAAATAGGGCTGATTGAAAAAAATAACCGTTATCAGATTGTTCCCTACAAAAACCTTGAATGTCAGCCGAGACTTTTTCTTTCCAAAATACGTAAGCATCGGCTGACTGTGGATTTTCCCTTCAATCGTCACTCGTTCTTCATGTTCTACCGTTTCTAAATCCTTTAAACGATAATCTTCGTAGCGGAAAGGGAGATGTTCAAATAAATCAAACACAGTATGAATTCCCATTTCATTCAATGTTAGGGCAGTCTCATTTCCAATTCCTTTAACGGCGGTAACAGATTCTTCTAATACTTGGTTCATTTCTTCAGAAGCGGCAGACCAAAAATCTTAGCTTCCAAAGCTCGGCCAGTCGGAGTTGCCGCTAACCCTCCCTGTGCTGTTTCTCGTAAAGCTGAAGGCATCGATTGACCAATTTCATACATGGCGATAATGACTTCATCACATGGAATCCTGCTGGTGATCCCTGCTAATGCCATATCAGCTGCAACCATAGCATTTGCCGCCCCCATCGCATTCCTTTTCACACATGGTACCTCTACAAGTCCTGCAACTGGATCACAGACAAGTCCTAACATGTTTTTCAGTGTAATGGCCATTGCCTCCGCACTTTGAGCAGGAGAACCTCCAGCCATTTCTACAATGGCCGCTGCAGCCATTCCTGCTGCCGACCCAACCTCCGCTTGGCAGCCGCCTGCTGCGCCGGATATCGATGCATTATTGGCTACAACAAACCCAAAAGCACCTGCTGTAAAGAGAAATTCAATTTTTTGTTCTTTAGTAGGATTTAATTTTCTTTGGACAGCAAATAATGTTCCCGGAACCACTCCCGCTGATCCAGCTGTAGGAGTCGCACAAATCGTTCCCATCGCTGCATTTACTTCATTCGTAGCAACCGCTTTACTTACTGCATCGAGTAAAATTTCACCCGAAAGGAATGTGCCTTTTTTAATATATTCTTGTAAAAGAACAGCGTCTCCACCTGTTAAACCCGAAACGGATTGTACACCTTGCAAACCACGTTCAACCGCTTTTTCCATCACGTCCAGATTTGTTTCCATCTGAGAAAGAATCTGTTCTCTCGTCTTCCCTGTGACTTCAACTTCCTGTTCTATCATAATGGTGGATATTTTTTTATTTTTTGATTGTGCTAATTCTACTAACTCTGCTACATTACGAAACAAAACTATATCCTCCCTTCATCTTTTTGTTTAGTCGACAATTTTGGCAACCTGAGTAATATTCGCTAGTTCACCAATTTCCCGAAGTACCTCATCACCGATATTTTGGTCAACTTCAATGGTCATTAAGGCCATTTTCCCTTTTTCTTTACGTGACACATCCATTTGACCAATATTAATTTCATGTTTGGCCAGGATATTAGATACGTTTGCTATCGCTCCGAATCGATCATCATGGACCACTAATATCGCTGGATTATGACCTGACAGCCGGAGAACAAACCCATTTAACTCTATAATCTCAATTTTTCCGCCGCCGATTGAAATCCCAACCAGTTCAAGTTCACCCTGATGATCACCAATAACAATTTTGGCTGTATTCGGATGGTCGGTCACAGCATCTTCTTCATGAAACTCTATCTTCATCTTTTGTTGTTCTGCGATTTGAAATGAAGATTTTATTCGTTCATCAAATGTATCAAAATCAAGCAGACCGCCGACGATTGCAACATCTGTACCGTGGCCCTTGTATGTTTTAGCGAATGATCCATAAAAATAAATAACAGCCCATTCAGGCTGCCGCCCAAATAATGTTCTTGCCACTCTTCCAATTCTTGCAGCACCGGCTGTATGAGAACTAGACGGACCAATCATTACGGGACCGATAATATCAAAAACGCTCTTATACTTCATAACTTCCTCCTACACTGCATACTGAATAACAAGTAAAAAATAAAACTGCAGAGCCTCTTGGCTTCTGCAGTTTATTTTCCCACTTTACCTGTGAAACGGCAAGCAGTTTGTATAAGAATCCAGCAGCAAGAATGAATGACATTCCTTCATAATAGAAGGACATCATTTCATCTTCTAATGGTTAATTATTCAATCGAGAATATGAAAGAATATAACGGCTGATTTCCATTATGAAGTTCTACTTCCGCATCTTCGAATTGAGCATTACAGAATTTTGCAAGCTCGTCCACTTCGTTTTGGCTTGCATCTTCTCCATAAATGATTGTAATGATTTCGGATTCCTCATCAATCATTTCAAGCAGAAGATCTTTCGCTGCTTGAAGCTTTTCTTTACTTTTAACTTTGATTTTTCCTTCATCGATTCCCATGAAATCACCATTGGCAATTTCAAGACCGTCGATAACCGTATCACGGACAGCATAGGTGATTTGACCAGTTTTCACATGACTTAACGCCTCTGTCATCGCGTGATCATTATCTTGTGCTTCCAGGGCTGGGTTAAACGCTAGTAGTGCTGACATCCCTTGAGGAACGGTCTTTGACGGAATCACAATAACTTGTTCTGACACAACATCCTTGGCCTGTTGAGCTGCCATGATAATATTCTTATTATTAGGCAAGATGATGATCGTTTCAGCATTGGCCTCTTCGATCGCTTTAACAATATCCTCCGTGCTTGGATTCATTGTTTGACCACCTTCAATAACAACGGTAGCTCCTATGCTTTTAAATAAATCGCTGATTCCAGTACCCATTGCAACGGAGACAATCCCAAACTTTTGTTTTCTTTTTTAGGTTTACTCTCTGTATCAAGCGTTGCATGAGTATCTCCAACAATTGCCGTATGCTGTTCGCGCATGTTATCAATTTTTAATTTAATAAGGCTTCCGTATGTTTGGCCGTAATTCAAGCAATTCCCCGGCTGTTCCGAGTGAATATGTACTTTTACGACTTCTTCATCAGATATGACGAGTAACGAGTCGCCAAGTTCACTTAGGTCTTGACGGAACTTGTCTTCATCAAACGTCTTCGTACCTTCTAACCTGACCATAAATTCAGTACAATAACCAAAGACAATATCTTCAGAGTTTATATGTCCCTGAACATTAATATGGTGCTCGGCACTTACCAGTTTATCCATTGTGAAATTATCGGAAATGGCCGGCAGCGCTTCGCCTCTTAATTCCGCTAAAAATCCTTCATAAACAAACAGAAGTCCTTGACCGCCGCTGTCTACTACGCCTACCTCTTTAAGTACAGGAAGCAAATCAGGAGTACGGTCTAAAGATGCTTTTGCTTCTTTAACAATTTCTTCCATAACCATGATTATATCGCTGTGTTCTTTAGCAGCAATGACACCTTGTCTTGCAGCGTCTTTTGCTACCGTAAGAATTGTACCTTCAACAGGTTTCATTACAGCTTTGTAAGCTGTTTCTACTCCCGATTCCAATGCAGCTGCAAACTCCTGGCTGCTGACACTCGCCTTCGTTTCAATTGACTTTGAGAATCCACGGAAAAGCTGGGACAGAATAACACCAGAATTACCACGGGCACCCATTAGTAGTCCTCTTGATAAAGAGACACCTACTTTGCCAATATGATCTTGTACATTATTTTGTACTTCCTTTGCTCCAGAAGTCATTGATAGATTCATGTTCGTTCCTGTATCTCCATCCGGTACCGGAAAAACGTTCAAGGAATCGACTAGTTTAGCGTTTGCAGACAGATGGTTAGCACCTTGGATGATCATCTCTGCAAAACGTCTTCCATTTAAGCTTGTAATTGACACTAAAACTTCCTCCTTGACTTAAGGGTTCGTAACACGAACTCCCTGCACAAAAATATTCACGGAATCAACTACTAATCCGACAGTTTTGTCCAGGGTGTATTTTACCTTTGATTGAACATTGTGTGCAACTTCTGAAATTTTCGTTCCATAGCTGACTACGATGAACATATCAATATGGACTTCATCATTTTCCTGACGAACGATTACACCCTTAGTAAAGTTTTCTTTTCTCAGTATTTCAGCAATGCCGTCTTTTAATTGTTTTTTCGAGGCCATGCCTACGATTCCATAACAGTCAACCGCAGCGCCGCCGGCTACTGTAGCAACTACCTCATTGGATATATCAATTTGTCCAAATTTAGTTTTTAATTCGATAGACATATATGTGTACCCCTCCCAAAATCCTATGACTATAACCATTCTACTATATTGTCTTTTGTTTTAAAAGCAAATGTAGCACTGTATTATTATAATTCAATTCACAAAGGGTTATGTCAAGGTTTTTTTCTTGAAAGTAATTTACAGAAGTATTGCAATCTCATGGGAGGTATGATAAATTATTAAAGTATTTCAATTCAGACTCAAGAATATGAAAACTCAAGCTTTCTGTAGTTAGGAGGGAATCAACATGAAACAATGTGCAATCACTGGAAGAAGAACTCGTACTGGTAATAAACGCTCTCACGCAATGAACTCATCTAAGCGTACATGGGGTGCTAACCTTCAAAAGGTACGTATTTTAGTCGATGGTAAACCTAAACGTGTATACGTTTCTGCAAGAGCTCTTAAATCGGGCAAAGTAGAACGCGTATAATGTTCCGGCATCCTTTTCTTAGGATGCCTTTTACTTTTTTACAACAAAAAAAACACCCTGATTAAGGGTGCAAATAGTTCGATACTCTCTATTATTTCAGCCCTTTTTAAAGGCACCAAGCATTGCTTTAACCAAACCTCCCAAAACCTTCGGTAATTTAATGGTATAGAACTTCATAATGCCCCTCCTCTGCAATCACACTCTTACATTCCTTTATTGAAATTTCCTCTTATAGACTGCTTTTGATTGAGATACTTAGTAAGGCAGTAAGCGTGATGATTAATCACTGCTTCTTATCACCAATAATATGCCAGAAGTGAAGGAATAATTACCAATCTCTGAAATAAGTTCATTGCTGATGCAAAGGGTTGAGCCCATAGGAAGATAGCTGTTTTGTAAAGGATATTTAAAACCATCCAGACTTATGCCCTCCGCATTTCCCATTACTGGAAGCAGCGATATGTATTTTTTATTCATCCATTACCTGAAGGGAATAGGATCCTGGTGTTCTCACTGTCAGCAGATTTTTATGATCTGCCATGTAGAAGCTTATTTTTTTATGCAGCGGTAAGATCTCTTCGCGTAAGAATAATTGGATATTGCCGAGAAAATGATCGATTCTTCCTCCCGTGGAACCAAATAGCCAGATCTCTTGGGGATCCTGTGCCACAGCCCACTTGAAAGCAATTTCTAGATCGGTCTCATCTTTTTCAGAAGGATAGATCGTAATCGTATCTAATTTTTCTTGAATCAATGACAGTTCATCTTCTGTAACTGAATCAAAGTCTCCAAATGCCGCTGCAGGCACGATGTCATGATCAAGCAGTATTTGTACCCCTCTATCTACTCCAACCCATATACACCCTTCTCTTTCTTTATACATCCCTAAATCAGGGTGCAAGTCACTTGGACCGCCTGCCATTAAGTAAATAACCAATCGAATCCCTCCATTTACTAAAAAAGCCGGCGGAATAAGCTGCTGATTAATGACAGCATGTTATTCAACCGGCTAGTTATTTTACATTGTGCCTCTAATATTCTTGATTGCTTGATGACGATCCGGCTGATTATAGATGGCTGAACCCGCAACAAGAACTGTTGCTCCTCGTTCAACACATAACTTCGCCGTTTCAGCGTTCACACCACCGTCAATTTCAATTTCAACTTCTGTTCCAGCAGACTTAGCAAGTTCTTTCACTTCTGAGATCTTCGGGAGCACGGAAGAAAGGAATGATTGTCCGCCGAATCCTGGGTTAACAGTCATAAGCAGCACCATATCTACTTCTTCAATTACATGCTGAATCATCGAAACAGGAGTAGCTGGATTCAATACGACACCTGCCTTGACGCCAAATGACTTGATTAATTGAATGGTCCTGTGCAGATGCGTGCACGCTTCTACATGTACAGTTAGGTAATCAGCACCTGCTTTTGCAAAAGCTTCGATAAATTGATCAGGTTTTTCGATCATTAAATGCACATCCAGCGGCAGCTTCGTTATTGGACGAATCGCCTCTACAATTAATGGTCCAATTGTTATATTAGGAACAAAATGACCATCCATTACATCTACATGAATATAATCGGCTCCGCCTGCTTCCACATCACGGATTTCCTCACCCAGCTTTGCAAAATCAGCTGACAAAATGGAGGGAGCAATTTTCACCATCGTCTAATACCTCGGCTTTCTATCTTTAATTTCTTCGAATATTTGTTGGTAATGTTTATAACGGTAGTTTGGAATATCGCCTGACTCAACTGCCTGCTTTACCGCACACTTTGGTTCCTTATCATGTAAACAACCGCGGAATTTACACTGCTCGCCGTACTTATAAATTTCCGGGAAACAATACGCTAATCGTTCTAATTCAATATCTAAGAATTCTAAGGAGCTAAATCCAGGTGTATCGGCAACAAGACCTGAACCGATGGGCAGTAATTCAACATGTCTTGTCGTATGCTTGCCTCGTCCTAAATGAGATGAAATTTGATTGGTTTCGATATCAAGTTCAGGGTTGATTGCATTTAATAGCGATGATTTACCCACTCCTGATTGACCAGCAAAAACACTCGTTTTTCCTTCAAGATATGGCAGCAAGACCTCTAGGCCGGCGCTTGTTATAGAAGATGTAGCCACAACCTCATAACCAATTTTTCGATAGTCCTCCATATATTGATTGAGGGTTTCCCGCTGTTGTTCCGAAATCAGGTCCATCTTACTGATACATATAATCGGTTCAATTTCATTATCTTCTATAGCAACTAGGAATCGGTCCAGCAAGGTTGTGCTGAATTCAGGTTCAACAGCTGAAAAGACAAGAATTGCTTGATCCACATTCGCTATTGGCGGCCGAACGAGTTCATTGGTGCGTTCCTTCACTTCAAGAAGATACCCATCTGTATGATTTTCAGCTTGATACACAATATAATCGCCGACAAGGGGGTTAACTTTATTATGTCGAAAAACTCCCCTGCCTCGACACTGGATAATTTGTTTGCCATCAAGCACATAGTAGAATCCACTGAGCGCCTTAATGATTTTGCCCTCTGGCATAGCTTCACTCCTTTAGTTAATTATTATAGCTAGTGTTATTTTTTCGGATAGGTGATAATGTTCTCTAAATAAACACTCCCGTCCCGAATGATTTTATATCCCGCCTGCTTTTCATACGGCACTAAGAATTCAAGAGTTACTGTACGGTCCTTGGTTAAATCAATCGTTTGATCAGCCTCTGTCATACTGTGGATCATATCTTCTATATAGATTTTAACTTCCTGTACTTCTCCTGGCACTTTAGGATCATATTCTATGGTAACTTCCTTTGTAACCTTTTTAGGAGGGATTTCTTTCTTCCCTTTTGACAGAACGACATTCACGGTACTGCCTTTTTCCACTTTTGTTCCTGGTGATGGTTCCTGACTAATGACCAAGCCGATACCAACAGACGCGTTGTACTCTTCCCTTTTAACGTTAACTTTTATTCCAGCTTCTTTAGCATAGTCATCTAAACCCGCTTTATTGAATTCTGTAAGATTTTTCAAGGGAAGTTGTTCCGGTCCCTTACTGACTGTAAATTCAAAGGCCGTATCCGATGGTACCACTTCTGTATTCAAAGATGGTATTTGTGTCAGAATAGTTCCAGGAGAACTATCATCAAATTCCGCAGATATCATACTTTTCTTAAAATCCATTTTATCCAGTAACGTTTCAATACTGTCAATATTGCGGCCGATATAGTCTGAAACTGTAACCGTTTCTTTTCCTGTACTTTGATAAATATCAATCTCCGTACCTTCTTTAACTACTTTACCAGCCTTAGGCTCGGTTTTAATAACTTGTTCTTGAGGGACTTTTTCATCCGATAATTCAATCGTTTTCCCTGGTTCAAGTCCAGACTTAAGCAGCTCCACAATTGCATCATCGTATTCTTCTCCTGAAAGATCCGGGATCGTGATTTCTTTTGGACCAAATAAATCAGGAAGGAACACAAAAGAACCACCGAGTATAAGCAAAATCATCATTAAAAGACTAGCTATCAAAAGCAGGGGCCGCTTTTTACGTTTTTTCTGTTTCTTTGCATTCGCGCCCTTCTTTTTAGAAGCCGATTTAACTGGTGCGGAAGGAGGTTCATCGTAAACAGCCGTGTTTTTTTCAGGTCCCCTAATAATGGTTTCGTCTATACTTGCCATATTATCATTTGTAATAATAGGTATCGCTTTCGTTGCATCATGGTCTTCTGGTATGGCGAAAACCGGTTCATTAAGCCGTTCAGGTTTAAGCGACGTCCTAATCTGTTCATGCATTTCATCGACACTTTCATACCGATAGTAGGAATCTTTTGCGGTCGCTTTTAAAATAATATTTTCGACACTTTGTGGGATGTCAGGATTCCATCGTTTGGGCGATGGCGTTTCCGATTGTAAATGCTTTAAAGCGATGGAAACGGCGGATTCACCTGAAAAAGGCAGTCTTCCTGTTAACAACTCAAACATGACAATGCCTAACGAGTAAATATCGGACTTTTTATTCGCCATCCCGCCTCTAGCCTGCTCTGGTGATAAATAATGAACAGATCCTAAAACAGCATTTGTCTGAGTAATATTTGTTGCACTCAAAGCCAAAGCTATTCCGAAATCAGTAATTTTCACATTGCCAATTTCATCCACTAGGATGTTCTGCGGTTTAATATCCCGGTGGATAATCCCATTATGATGTGCATTGGAAATGGCTGCAGTAATTTGTTCCATAATGTTAATGGACTCTTCAATTGACAGCGGAAAGTTCTTTTGTATGTATTGCTTTAACGTTAAGCCTTTTACATATTCCATGACAATATAGTAAATGTCGCCATCTTCACCGACATCATAAATACTAACAATATTAGGGTGAACTAAACTGGTAGCAGATTGTGCTTCCCGGTTGAAACGTTTAATGAATTCATCATCATTATTGAAATCCATACGCAGAATCTTCAAAGCTACATCCCTGTCCAAGATCATATCTCTAGCCAGGTAAACATTAGCCATGCCGCCGCCGCCAACCATATCTAAAAGCTTATAGCGACCGTTGATTCTTTTACCAATCAGCATTCAGTTCACCCACTTTCACTTTCATCACAAAGTTGAACAAGGACAAGTGTGATATTATCTTCACCACCGTATTGATTAGCCAAGTCAATTAATGCAGCTGCTTTCTCAGTAAAATCGGTATCAGACACCAACATTTCTCGCATCTGATTCTCACTAACCTTATTGGAAAGGCCGTCTGAGCAAAGCAAGAGAATATCTCCCTCTTCAAATGTGATTGTTGAAATATCCATTTCAACCTGTAATTCTGTTCCTAGTGCCCGCAATAACACGTTCTTACGGGGATGGTGTTCTGCATCTTCCCGTGATATTTGCCCAGAACGGACCAATTCATTTACAAGAGAATGGTCTTCCGTAACTTGTTTAAAGCCGCTTTCGTTGTATAAATAACCTCGACTATCGCCAATATTAGCAATTGTCGAAAATCGATTGGTACAAATAGCAGCCACAACCGTCGTACCCATCCCATTACATTCTAAATGCTCAGCTGAATGATCAAAAAGCAGCTGGTTAACCTTCGTAATTTGATTCTTAAACCATATTTCCGCATCTTGAGCAGTTAAGATGTCCGTTGTTTGTTCCCATTCTTTGCTTAAAAACTCGATAGTCATTCCACTAGCCACATCACCGGCACGATGTCCACCCATTCCATCGGCGACAATTGCCAGACTAACCCCATCCGAATTGATGAAAATACCGCCATTATCTTCATTATGCTGGCGGATTTTTCCACGGTCTGTTTTAAATACTGCCTTCATAGGTTCACCTCGTCTCTTCTTTTCGCTCTTAGCATTCTTGACCGCATGCTGATGGTCGTAACAATACCTTTTTCAGCGTCCTTCTTAAAGGGAAAAATTCGTTCTCGAGGTGTACGGACACGGCTAACTTGGTAAAAGTACAGACAATCTCACAGTAAGAACTGTTCAATTGTCTGTATGGTACCCTTACTTACTCTTCTTTTTAAAGCTGGATATAAAGAACCCATCACTATCTAGATCTTGTGGGAATATCTGCAGCATATTATCTTCAACAAAGCTTTGTACTCCTTCTGGGAGACGCTCTTGTAACTCTAAATCTTTTTCAAAATCAGGATGTCTTTCTAAAAAAGCCTCAGCAACACGCTGATTTTCTTCCTGATCGACCGTACAGGTACTGTAAACTAAGCGGCCGCCTTGTTTTAATAAAGGTGCTGCAGCATCTAACAATTCAGTTTGTATACTTGCGAGCTTTATTATATCATTTTTTGATTTTGTATACTTAATATCAGGTTTCCGGCGCATAACACCTAAACCTGAACAGGGAGCATCAATTAGAATACGATCGAAGCCTTCTGCACTAAATTTCTGTTGCACATCACGGCTGTCTGCCACATAGGTTTTAATATTACGAAGACCTAAACGTTGTGCTTGTTTCTTAATCAGCTTCACTTTATGATCATGCAGATCAATAGCTGAAACTTGTCCTGTAGTCAGACGTTCTGCAATATGAGTCGTCTTCCCGCCTGGGGCTGCACAAGCATCAAGAACCATATCATTTTCAACTGCCCCTAAGGCATGTGCAACAAGCATTGAACTTTCATCTTGAACTGTCATAAAACCAAGCGTGTAGCTTTCAGAATGAACAAGGTTGCCTCGCAGACAGTTAATAGCTTCTGGGACAATTGAACTTTTTTCAACTTCAAAACCTTCTTCAGTCAATAGTCGTACAAGCTCATCTCGTGAAATTTTACGTGTATTTACTCTGACTGTTTGCAAGGGAGCTGTTAAATTGATTTCACACATTTCTGACGTTTTCTCTACACCATACTGCTCGATCCAACGTTCTACAAGCCATTGTGGATGACTAGTGGCAATTGCCAAGCGTTCAGTCTCGTCCTTAATGTCTGTAAGCGGCCGTACGCCCTGACGCTGAATATTCCTCAATACGCCGTTTACCATAGAAGAAATCCCTTTATGACCGCGTTTTTTTGCAATCTCTACCGCTTCATAAATGATAGCATGATCCGGAACCTTATCTAAATACACCATTTGATACAACGAAATACGAAGCAGATTATAAACCCAAGAAAGCGTATGTTTACGGTCTCTGACAAAAGGCTCTAAATAATAATCTAACGTCATTTTTCGTTGAATGGTTCCATACGTTATTTCTGTTAACAAACCGTTATCTACACCAGACAGGTTATGCTTTTCAATCTTAGAATTTAATAATAAATTACTGTATGATTGATTCTTTTCAACTGATTCTAGAACATCTACAGCGAGTTCCCGGACATTCTTCTTAATTGTTGTCATTTTCTGCTCCTAACTTCATACCAGGCATAATATAGCTGCCGGCTCCACGCAAATAATCTTTTGCAAGCATTTTTTTCTTTCCAGATGGCTGAAGCTCAGTCACTAGCACTGCTGTTTGATTGCCTGTGGCAATTAATACACCATTATCTTCTATTGATATCACTTCACCCGGCTGTGCCTTTACTTCAGATGTGACTTTTTTAGTATCCCATATCTTTAGAACTGCTCCATCAATAAGTGTATAAGCAACCGGCCAAGGATTCAGACCACGCACATGATTAAAAATAGCTTCTCCGGTTTGCGTCCAATCTATCTTTTCTTGTGCCCGTTTAATATTAGGCGCAAATGTCGCAGCCGTTTCGTCCTGCTTCTTCGATTTAAGCTCGCCGTTAATCAGCTTTGGCAATGTTTCTGCTAGAAGATCAGCACCAATTGCACTTAGCTTCTCATGAAGTGTCCCTACATTATCTTCTTCAGTAATCATAAGTTCACTTTGAGTCAAAATGTCTCCGGCATCTAATTTTTCAGCCATATACATAATGGTGATTCCTGTTTTCTCTTTACCTTGTAACAGTGCGTAATGAATAGGAGCACCGCCTCGCAGCTCTGGCAAAAGTGACGCATGAACATTGATACACCCGTATTTTGGTGCTTCAAGCAGTTCATTCGGCAAAATTTGTCCAAATGCAGCAGTAACAATCAAATCAGGGTTCAACGCAAGTACTTTATCTAAATCCTCTTTAACCCGGATTTTCTCAGGCTGCAATACGGGAATTCCGTGTTTCAGAGCTTCCACCTTTACGGGAGGAGGGGTCAATACTTTCTTACGTCCCACTGGCCGATCAGGCTGAGTGACGACACCAATCACTTCATATCCTTCTTTCAGGATTCTTTGTAACACTGGTACAGAAAAGTCTGGTGTTCCCATAAATAAAATTTTTGTCATTCTTCAACTACCCCTTCTAGCTCTTTTTCAGTTAAATAATGTGTCACTTTACTAGTAAACAAAATACCATGCAAATGGTCTATTTCATGCTGTATAGCACGGGCAAGAAAGTCTTCTGCCTCCATTTCGAAAAATGCACCGCGACGATCCTGAGCCTTAACCTTCACACGATATGGACGAGTAACCTCCCCATAAAGATCTGGAAAACTCAAACATCCTTCTGGTCCAGTTTGTTCACCAGAACTATCTAAAATAACTGGATTAATCAACTCCAGCGTACCTGTATCGTCCCCAATATCGACAACAGCAATCTGCTTTTTAACCCCTATCTGCGGAGCAGCAAGCCCCACACCATCTGCTTCGATCATGGTGTCATACATATTATTTAACAGCTTAGCCAACTTTCCATCAAAACTTGTTACTTTATCACATTTTTGTTTCAAAATTTTCTCAGGAAACAAAACAATCGGTAAAATAGCCAAAATAAACAACTCCTATAAGAAATGCGAAGGCGCCTTGGTCAGGCCCGACAGGCATAAGAACGGCCTCAAAGCAAGGTGTTCTTCCTTGCGGAGAGGACGGGCTTATGACCCGAGGGACTAGGCGCCGCAGCTAGACAATAATGAAATGCGAAGGCGCCTTGGTCAGTCTCCGAAGCAAATAGGGCGAGACACAAAAGGCGCTCTTTGCCTTTTAGTGGCTTGCATCTTTTGCACAGGAGGCTAGGCGCCGCAGCTGGACAATCTGAAATACGGAGGCATCCGTTTAGCTTGCGAAGGAAATAGGGAGAGAACCAAAAGGCGCTCTTTGCCTTTTGAGGACTCTCATCTTTTCCACAGCAAGCTGGATGCCGCAGCTGGACAATCTGAAATGCGGAGGCGCCTTGGTCAGCCTCCGAAGCAAATAGGGCGAGACACAAAAGGCGCTCTTTGCCTTTTAGTGGCTTGCATCTTTTGCACAGGAGGCTAGGCGCCGCAGCTGAACAATCTGAAATGCGAAGGCATCCGTTTAGCTTGTACAAGAAAAGCGAGAAACTATGAGGACGCCCATCTCACAGCAAACTGGATGTTCAGTAACATCATAAAAGCGCAGATATCCTAGTCGTACGAGGACATCAGCGCTGAACCATTTTTTAAAATTCAGCCTGAGGTATACCAGACCACAAACCCTCATTTTACTTGACCTGTGTCGCTGTGTATAGCTTTTTATGACGGTTTATCGGTATAACTGATGGTTACATCATTATTTGTGGATTTAAGTCGATATTAATTTGCAATTTCTGCTGTGCAGTTTCTTGTTGATAATGTTCTAAAATGGAGCGCATGAGACTTTGCAGCTCAGGCTCTCGTTTGTATTTTATCAGACATTGATAGCGATATCTATTGTTAATCCGGCTGATCGGTGAGGCCACGGGGCCAAGTATAATGGCTCCTTTGCTTAAACGTGCACCTAAAAATTGCGTGATCTTTTCTGTGGTTGCTACCGTTTTCATCAAGTCTTCATGCGAAACGGTAACCATCGCCATATAAAAATAAGGAGGATAATGATTTTGTCTTCTGATAAACATTTCTCGTTCATAGAAGGAATCGTAGTCCTGATAACTCGAAAGTTCGACACTATAGTGTTCTGGGGTGTAGGTTTGGATAACCACTTCCCCTTCTAGCTCATGCCTGCCAGCTCGTCCACTAACCTGGGTCAATAACTGGAAGGTTTTTTCTGATGATCGGAAATCAGGTAAATGAAGCATGGTATCAGCGGATAAAACACCGACCAATGTGATATTGGGAAAATCAAGTCCCTTTGCAATCATTTGTGTACCAAGCAGTATATCCGCTTTTCCTTCTCCAAATGCCTGCAGCAATCGTTCATGAGATCCTTTTTTACTAGTAGTATCTACATCCATCCGGATGACCCTAGCTTCCGGAAGAAGCTTCGTGATTTCCTCTTCCACCTTTTGTGTGCCCGTTCCGAAAAAGCGTATATGGTCACTGCTGCATTCTGGACATATTGAAGGCATCTTTTCTTCATGGGCACAGTAATGACATTTCAAAGAATGGTTCATTCGATGATAGGTTAATGAGATGTCGCAATTAGGACAATTCAAAACGACGCCGCAGCTTCGGCACATAACGAAAGATGAATGTCCCCGCTTGTTTAACATCAATACGGTTTGTTCGCCTCGTTCTATTCTCACTTTCAGTTTTTCAAATAATAATTCTGAGAACATTGAGCGATTACCACCACGTAATTCTTCTCTCATATCCACAATTTCTACACTAGGCATCGGATGATTATTCATCCTCCGCGTTAACGGTAAAAGCTGATAGACTCCTTTTTGGGCTCGTGCAAATGATTCTAATGCAGGAGTAGCACTGCCTAGTATAACAGGACATTTATGATTTTTAGCTCGTTCAATTGCTACGTCACGGGCATGATAACGAGGGTTTTCTTCTTGTTTATAGCTTGATTCATGCTCTTCATCCATGATAATCAAGCCTAAATTCTCAAAAGGAGCAAAAACCGCGGAGCGTGCACCAACGACTACTTTCACTTCTTTTCGATGAATTTTACGCCATTCATCATATTTTTCCCCGACAGATAATCCGCTGTGCATGACCGCAACTTGTTCACCGAATCGTTCTTTGAAACGCTTTACCGTTTGTGGAGTCAGAGAAATTTCTGGGACTAACATAATTGCCTCAGCACCTTTTTTCAAGACGGCATCTATTGCTTGTAAATAGACTTCCGTCTTTCCACTGCCAGTGACACCATATAAAAGAAATACATCATGCTCATCTTTTTCAACCGAAGCAACAATGGGAGACAACGCTGCTGCTTGTTCGTCAGTCAGGGTAAATGGATTCGACTTTTCAAACGTTCGATTTTCATATGGATTTCGATAGATTTCTTCATCACTTTCCCGAAGCACCTTTTTATCTACCAGCGTTTTAATCGTACTATTTGAGGCACCCGTAGCTTCAAGCAGGTCCTTCAATTGAATTTTTTCTTTGATGCTCAATGAAGTACTGTATAACTTCCTGCTGTTTTTTTGTCATTCGCCGAGAGAGAACTCATCATGTCTTTCATTTCTTGCACACTCAGGATTGTTTCAACCATTTTAACTTTCTTTTTGTTCATTCGGTTTTTAACTTGATAAATGACTTCTACGTTTCCTTTTTGTACTTCTTTTTGAAACCGGACTGTTTCGCCGCCATTGATCACATCTTTCCAAGAAATCGAATCGTGATTTGCAAGGAACCTTTGTACTTCAGGATCAAGTAGATTTTTTTTATCTCCAGTGACTTTAAGTACCTTTTCATATTTTGCCTTCATCGCTGAAGGAAGCATTGCTGAAGAGCAGAAATCTTAAAGCACATAGC
>NZ_AJTN02000172.1 GCF_000305495.1 Peribacillus psychrosaccharolyticus ATCC 23296
AAGGACGGGCAACGGTTAATGAGGTAATTTCAACCATTGAAAGGCTGTCAGGAGAAAAGGCTAAAATAATCTATTTACCGAAAATAAATGGAGAACCAAAGCACACGTGGGCTGATATCGCTAATGCCAAGTCTATCCTCGATTATCATCCGAAAATCTCCCTGGAACAAGGGTTAGCAAGAGAAATAGACTATATTCGTTCTATTTATTCAGAGTAAAGTAGGTAGCGTATCTGAGCTTTCAAATCGCACCTGAGTGTAAAGTTAATAATATTTTGTAAAGATAAATATCTCTATAAGTATACTAAGCAAGCGGTGAATTAATTGTCGAGCGATATTTCCTCTAATAACAAGGGATTTTACGCAAAATAGTTGAATTGAATTCTAATAGGGGGAATTTGTATGAAGACTATTAGACTAAGTTTTGAAAAAAAAATCGTTGTACACGCTCGTATTCAGATTGATGATCATCAAGTTTTTTTATTTGCCAATGGCCACGCTCCCGTGAGAGTCATTAATCGAACTAATAACAACCAAGAGGACATCATGAACCAAGCCATCAAGCTATTTGAGCAGGAAAATAAACTGACTTTGCAAAAACCAGAAATGAATAACGATAGATGAGTAAAGCATCCAAATGGGTGCTTTTTTTAACTAGAGATGAGAGACATTGGACAGAATTATCGATGACGTAAGTTCAAGAAGACGCATAAGGTGTTAAATTGACTTCTTTAGCACAATCTTCCTAACCAGTATTACCTGATTTTTTATTTTAAGGGGTTTTAGTTTGCCGAAACGGGGGTTATGAAAAATTATTATTAATTACCAATATAGGGATTGTTTTAGTGGAAGTTATGATCAATACATATTAGTAAAGGTGTGAATAGGTGTTGAAGAAATTTATTGTTGGGCCCGTGGTGTTAGCGTCATTGTTGCTGGCCGCCTGTGAAAACCGAGGTACAGCGTATGCGAAAGGCATGCTTGAACCCGTGAATCCAAGGGAAATTAAAGCTGGGTCACAAGGTGAGAAATATCATGTTTTTTTATTTAATAAAGATGAATTTGAAATTCTTAAAAATTTCAAATTAGAATTCGGACCTTTTATTGGTGATAATGGAAAAGCACTTTTCAAAGAGAAAATGGCTGAATTCAATTTACTAAGATAAGATATTAGACCCCAGTGTTAAACGGAGTACGGGTTTTTTGTATACTAGTTACTCACTATTGTAATGATTTGTTTGACTTTTCCTGTGCTGGACAATTACACTAGAGATAGTTATTAGATAATAGTGAATAATCAAATAAAAGGGTGTTTTAATGACACAACGTATTTTAATTGGGAAGCTCGCCGTACTGCTTGCCTCTTTAAACGAAGAAGAACTAGGATTTCTACATCCGAATTTAACGGAAATTCGCTTTTGTAAGGGCCGGGTTGGATCAATGAATCTGCAAAAGGTAATTGCAGCAGTAGAGACGGCTGCTAAACGAGAGCGGTTAATTGAAGACCAACATTACCGAGAAACGCATGCTCTTTATCATGCTATTTTAGAAGCAATAGAGGGTGTCACCCGCGGTCAGTCTGGCATTGGAGAAATGAAACGGACTGTTGGCCTTTCGTTTGCGGTAGTCCGCGGCAAACCTTATTTAGAAGAAGCAGAAGGAGAATGGCTGGCCGTCGCTTTTTACGGAACGATTGGTGCGCCGGTTAAAGGGTTGGAGCATGAAGCGGTCGGTCTGGGAATTAACCATATATAAAGAAGGACATTGCCTAGAGTCCATTAGTTTATGAGGAGGCGATGATGGTGAACAGCCATTGTCGTCTCTTTTTGTTGTTTTTAGAATGATTAGGAGGAAAGAAATGATTGAACTGACTGGAAATCATCTGACACTAGCAGACGTCGCAAGAATCTGTTATGAGGGAGAAAAAGTGAAAATTAGTACGGAGAGTATGGAAAACGTCAAAAAAAGCCGAGCCGCCGTGGAACGAATTGTTTCTGAAAAAATAACGGTATATGGGATTAATACAGGGTTTGGCCGCTTTAGTGAAGTGAGAATTAATGAGCAGGATGTGAGTGATTTACAGCTTAATTTAATTCGCTCACATGCCTGTGGAGTCGGAGAAGACTTTCCGGAAATTGTTACACGAGTAATGGTCTTACTGAGGTTAAATGCCTTGATTAAAGGCTATTCTGGAATTCGTCTTGAATTAGTAGAGTTATTAGTGACTTTACTTAACAAGAGCATTCATCCAGTCATCCCTCAGCAGGGGTCACTCGGGGCCTCTGGTGATTTGGCTCCGTTATCACATCTTGCCCTCGTGCTCGTTGGGGAAGGAAAGGTTTTTTATAAAGGGAAAATCAAGTCAGCGAAAAAGGTATTTGCTCAAGAAGGAATAAAGCCGATTACGCTAGCTGCTAAGGAAGGCCTTGCACTCATAAATGGTACTCAGGCGATGACTGCGCAGGGTGCTGTCAATTGGATAGAAGCAAATGATTTAGCACTGCAAAGTGAACAGATAGCTGCAATGACGATGGAGGGTCTAGAAGGAATTATTGATGTATTTCATCCGTCAATTCACGAGGCTCGAGGTTATCCCCAGCAAATAAAAGTAGCTGAGCGCATGAGGTCGCTTTTATCTGGAAGTCAGCTTACGACAAAACAAGGGGAAAAAAGGGTTCAGGATGCGTATTCACTGCGTTGTATTCCTCAGGTACATGGTGCCTCGTGGCAGGCACTTGACTATGTAAAAGAAAAATTGGAAATCGAAATCAACGCTGCAACGGATAACCCGTTAATTGTTGATAATGGGGAGACGGTTATTTCGGGAGGGAATTTTCATGGCCAGCCCATAGCGATTGCGATGGATTTTATGAAAATTGCCTGTGCAGAGCTTGCTAGTATTTCAGAGAGGCGTATCGAACGTCTCGTCAACCCGCAGCTAAATGATTTACCACCTTTCCTAAGTGCAAAGCCAGGCTTGCAGTCAGGCGCGATGATTATGCAATACTGCGCTGCTTCACTGGTTTCAGAGAACAAAACGCTCGCACATCCAGCAAGTGTCGATTCGATTCCCTCATCTGCCAACCAAGAAGACCACGTAAGTATGGGGACGATTGCGGCTCGTCATGCCTATGCTATTATCCAAAATGTACGACGCGTTCTTGCAATTGAAGCAATCTGTGCCATGGAAGCAGTTAAGTATCGAGGTATCGAAAAAATGGCACCGCAAACCAAACATTTCTATCAATCTATGAGAAGGATTGTCAAACCAATAACGGAGGACCGTGTGTTTTCCCACGATATTGAAACCTTGACCAGCTGGTTAAAAAAACAGCGTATGAATAGTGACGAAATCTAGTCTGATAAGGGGGAAGAATGATGAAAGAAAGCAGGAAAAAGGGTGGGCTGGAGCTTGAATGCAAAGGCTGGGAACAAGAAGCCGTTTTGCGTATGCTTTATAATAATCTCGATCCTGATGTGGCCGAGAATCCTGAAGAACTGGTTGTGTATGGAGGCATCGGAAAAGCCGCTCGTAATTGGCCGTCATTTGATGCCATTGTCGCTGCGCTTCGCCGCCTGGAACATGACGAAACACTACTGATTCAATCAGGTAAGCCAGTTGCTGTGTTTAAAACACATGGTGCAGCCCCGCGTGTATTATTATCGAATTCTGTACTTGTTCCCAAATGGGCAAATTGGGAACATTTTCATGAGCTTGATAAAAAGGGACTCATGATGTATGGACAAATGACAGCAGGCAGCTGGATTTATATTGGGACGCAAGGGATCTTACAAGGAACCTACGAAACACTTGCTGAACTAGCCAGACAGCATTTTAATGGTTCTTTACAAGGAACGATCACCTTAACCGCTGGACTTGGCGGTATGGGCGGCGCACAACCGCTAGCAGTTACGATGAATGGTGGAGTTTGTCTTGCTGTAGAGGTCGATCCTGCAAGAATTGAGAAACGAATAGCTTCTGGGTATTGTGATTGTATGACTGATTCCCTTGAAGAGGCAGCAACATGGGCATTGGAAGCAAAGAAGGAAGGTAAGCCCTTATCAATCGGGTTAGTCGGCAATGCGGCGGATATTTACGAACAATTCGTTCATAGGAACATCATTGATATTGTAACAGATCAGACCTCAGCTCATGATCCCTTGAACGGTTACATTCCAAGAGGGATGAACCTTAAAGAAGCGGCAGACCTGCGTAATCAGAATACAGCCGAATATATTCGGCGTTCTACACAATCCATGGCACATCAGGTCGAAAGTATGCTCGTATTTCAGAAAAAAGGGGCAGTGGTATTTGATTATGGCAACAATATCCGTCAAGTTGCTTTCGATCATGGCGTAAAGGAAGCTTTTAATTTTCCTGGTTTTGTTCCAGCCTTCATCCGTCCATTGTTCTGTGAAGGAAAAGGACCGTTTCGTTGGGTAGCCTTATCTGGTGATCCTGAGGATATTTACCGAACGGATCGATTAATTAAAGAGTTATTTCCTGAACATAAACACTTACACCGTTGGATTGATCTCGCCCAGGAGAAAGTATCCTTTCAGGGACTCCCTGCACGTATTTGCTGGCTCGGATATGGTGAGCGGTTAAAAATGGGCCTCGCTATTAATGAACTTGTCCGTAAAGGAGAGCTTAAGGCACCAATCGTCATTGGCCGTGATCATCTTGACAGTGGTTCAGTAGCTTCACCAAACCGTGAAACGGAGAACATGAAAGACGGCAGTGATGCGGTTGGAGATTGGGCGATTTTAAATGCGCTAATTAATGTCGCAGCGGGCGGGTCTTGGATTTCTGTGCACCATGGCGGGGGTGTGGGGATGGGGTATTCCCTGCATGCAGGAATGGTTGTCGTAGCAGATGGTAGTGACCTAGCAGAGCAGCGGTTAACGCGTGTCCTCACAACGGATCCAGGGATGGGAATTGTCCGGCATGCGGATGCGGGATACGAATTAGCAATCGAAACGGCCAAGGAAAAAAACATTGATATTCCAATGCTAGGGAGGAAAAACAATGAACTATGACATGCTTGTAAAGGATATAGGACAGTTGATTTTACCGGAATCAAGTCATGTTCCATTAAAAGGGGAACGAATGAAGGGATTAAGCATTAAGGAGCAGGCTGCCTTTGCGGTCAGTGAAGGGAAGATTGCTTGGATAGGTTCGAACAAAGATGCAGGTACACTTAATGCTGAATTGATTATATCTGCTGATAATAAAGTCGTTTCCCCTGGTCTAGTTGACCCGCATACACATCTCGTGTTTGGCGGCTCCCGTGAAGGTGAATTAGAGCTAAAACAACAAGGGATGCCTTACCTAGAGATTCTAGAAAAGGGCGGTGGTATATTATCCACAGTTGCAGCAACCAAGCAATCCACAGAGGAAGAACTGGTTAAAAAGGCCGCTCATCATCTTGAAACGAGTATTGCTCATGGAGTAACCACACTTGAAGCAAAAAGTGGATATGGGTTGGATAAAGAAACGGAACTAAAACAGCTTAGAGTAGTAAAAATATTGGCTAGTACCTACCCAATTAGACTAGTATCAACCTTTCTTGGCCCACATGCCGTCCCCCCTGAATATAAAGAAAGTGTCTCAGCATTTATTGAAGAGATGATTTCCTTATTAAACGTGATTAAAGAAGAGGAATTAGCAGAGTTCGTAGATATTTTTTGTGAAACAGGCGTATTTAGTATAGAACAATCTAGGATTTTTTTAGAAGCTGCAAAAGAGAAAGGCTATGGCTTAAAAATGCATGCCGATGAAATTTATTCACTAGGAGGAACAGAACTGGCGGTCTCACTAGGAGCGGTAAGTGTAGATCACCTGGTGGCGGCAACAGATATCGGGATTGAGAAGCTGGCAAGCTCAAATACAGTAGCTGTACTGCTTCCTGGAACCACTTTTTATCTAGGCAAAAATACGTATGCTAAGGCGAGAAAAATCATTGATACGGGAGGAGCCGTTGCATTAGCAACTGATTTTAATCCAGGAAGCTCGGTAACAGAAAATTTACAGGTAATTATGTCTCTGGCTGCCTTAAAATTGCAAATGACAGCAGAAGAAATCTGGAACGCAGTCACGGTGAACGCGGCACATGCAATTGGTAAGAGCGAAGAAGCAGGAACGCTGGAGCTCGGGAGAAAAGCTGATTTTGTTATTTGGGATATTCCCACTTATCAGTATCTTCCTTATCATTACGGCATTAATCATGCATATTCTGTCTACGTCAAAGGAAAAAAAATCTGGGAACAAGCTAGAATAATCTAATACAAAAAATCCGCTGACAAAATTCCATGCAGCGGATTTTTTCGCATAATTATATTTTCAAAACCTTCTCGATAGAATATAAGTTAAGAACTACCAGAACAAGGCAACCATTTGGCGAAAAAATCCGCATAATAGCAAACATTATTTTAATAAAAACCTCGGTAGAATATTTAAGAAAATCCGACCGTATTTAAACACCTTAACCTGGAAAAACAATATATAAGAAGGATAAATATGAATGTTTGTGACCGATTTATGATGTTATATGAATGAATTTGAATAATTTTAAATGATTTTGATTGATTTATGAAACCGTTTCATTTATGATGTGATTATAAGGTGGAGGTGAGCAGTTTGTTAACAACTGAAAGACACGCATTCATTCAATCCCTATTAAAGAAACAGGGAACTGTTAAGTTACAAGAAATTGTAGACCAGCTCCAGGTATCCGAATCAACCATTAGAAGAGATTTAGTGCAGCTAGAAGAAATGAAATTGTTGAAACGTGTACATGGCGGAGCCTCTATACTTCAACAAAAAGGCATTGAGCCAACAACATATGAAAACCAAAACAAATCCATAGCTGAAAAGCAAGCGATTGCAAAGTTTGCTTCCTCATTTATTGAAAACAATGATTGCATCTACCTAGATGCTGGTACAACCGTCTCAGAAATGATTCCCTATCTAAAGAACAAAAACGTAACCGTTTTAACAAACGGACTTATGCATATACCCAAATTAATTGAACTAGAAATCAAAACAGTTTTGGTTGGGGGCAGCATCAAATTTTCTACAAATGCTATTGTCGGTGGTACGGCAGTCCAATTTTTAAGTGAATACCGAATGGATAAATGTTTTCTTGGAATGAATGGTATCCATTCTGAACTAGGTTTGACAACACCGGATCCGGATGAAGCGCTCCTAAAAAAAACGGCTATCCGATTGTCGAGCGAAAGCTATGTACTAGCTGACAGTACGAAATTAAATGAAGCTACTTTTGCTAAGGTTGCTGATGTAAACGATGCCATTATTATCACGGACAATAATGATGAAGAAGCAATTACACAACTCAAGAAAAATCCTAACGTAAAGGTCGTGACGGTAAAATGATTTATACAGTAACACTTAACCCATCCATTGATTATCTGGTAGAAGTAGAGAATTTCCAGATGGGCAGCGTAAACCGAACCACTAATGATCGTAAATTTCCAGGAGGAAAGGGCATCAATGTCTCTAGAGTCTTAAAAAGAATCGGCAATGATACGACCGCATTCGGGTTCATTGGAGGCCAAACAGGAGAATTCGTAAAAACCTTTTTAAATCAAGAAGAAATCATGACAGATTTTACTGAAGCATCGGGAGATACAAGAATCAATATTAAGCTAAAAACAGGCATAGAAACGGAAATTAATAGCCAAGGACCTGACATTTCGATAGAGAGCTATCAGCAATTAGTTAAGAAAATGGATGATTTAAAAGCAGAAGATCTACTTGTTCTATCAGGGAGCATTCCTGCTAGTCTACCAAAAGATGTATATAGTGAACTAACAAAAAAATGTTCTGAGAAGGGGATAAAAGTGGTCGTCGATACAAGCGGGAAGGAATTACTGAATGTTGTCCCATATCAACCGTTTCTCGTTAAACCGAATCATCACGAACTTGCAGAACTATTTTCCACTGAAATCAATCATGTAGATGATGCGTGTAAGTATGGAATGAAACTGGTGGAGATGGGTGCTCAGCATGTAATTGTCTCCATGGCTGGGGATGGTGCGGTACTTTGTACAAAGAACAAAGCCTATTCCGCGAATGTACCCAAAGGCAATGTGGTTAATTCAGTAGGTGCTGGTGATTCAATGGTGGCAGGATTTATAGGATCCTATGAAACGACCAAAAACATCCTTTCCGCTTTTCATTATAGTTTGGCAGCAGGAAGTGCTACAGCCTTCTCAGCCGATTTATGTTCACTAGATGCAATTGAAGAATTATTGCCGCAAATAGCAATTACTGAGCTTACAGGGAGCTGATTTGATGAAAATTACAGACTTATTAAAAGTAGATACGATGATCATAGATTTAAAGAGTGTCACAAAGGAAGCCGTTATTGATGAACTAGCTGGTCAGTTAACAGCAGCAGGCTGTTTACATGATGAAGCAGAATTTAAGGCTGCCATCTTAAAAAGGGAAGAACAAAGTACTACAGGAATTGGAGAGGGGATTGCTATTCCACATGCGAAGACAAGTGCTGTAAGAACTCCATCGATTTGTTTTGGTAGATCTAAATCGGGTGTAGACTATGAATCACTTGATGGGCAGTCAGCTCATTTATTCTTTATGATTGCAGCTAGTGTAAGGGGCCAATACGGATCACCTAGAGACACTTTCTCGCTTATCTTCATTATTAATGGATACTACGTTCAGATCACAGCTGATGGCGGCTGCTACCAAAGAAGAAATTGTTGCCATTATTAATCAAAAAGAAATGAATGTTGCTGAGGATGAAAAAAGAGAAGCTGAAGTAAGGGAACAAAGGTCTTCTACATCATCCGTATCTAAAAAAATACTGGCAGTAACCGCCTGCCCGACAGGCATTGCCCATACCTACATGGCTGCTGACGCGTTAAAAGCTAAAGCTAAGGAAATGGATATTGATTTTAAAGTAGAAACGAACGGCTCAACTGGGATTAAAAATGCGCTGACTGCTGAGGAAATTGCAGAAGCAGATGCAATTATTGTTGCAGCTGATAAACAAGTCGAAATGGATCGATTCGATGGTAAGCACGTCTTAATCGTTCCCGTAGCCCAAGGCTTGAGAAAGCCTGAAGAATTACTGAATAGAGCTGTTAATCAAGATGCACCGATTTACAAAGGCTCAGGTAACGAAAGTAAAAAAGAAACATCATCGTCAAGCGTTGGTCAACAAATCTATAAGCATTTAATGAGCGGTGTCAGTAATATGCTTCCATTTGTCGTGGGGGGCGGAATTCTTATTGCTCTTTCCTTCTTCTTTGGCATTGAAGCATCTGATCCAACAAGTCCAGAGTATAATCCTATTGCTAAAGCCTTAAATGATATTGGCGGAGGAAAAATGGGGGCCTTCTTCTTCTTAGTTCCTGTGTTAGCTGGTTATATTGCTTCAAGTATTGCAGATCGCCCAGGCTTTGCACCTGGTATGGTTGGCGGCTTATTAGCTGCACAAGCTGGAGCAGGCTTCTTAGGCGGATTGATTGCTGGTTTCCTTGCTGGTTATATCGTATTAGGATTAAAAAAGCTGTTTTCTAAATTACCACAGGCGTTTGAAGGGATTAAACCCGTACTGCTCTACCCAGTGTTCGGGATGTTAATTACAGGCTTACTCATGATTATGGTGATAAATGAACCACTAACCTTACTGAATCAAGGATTAACAGACTGGCTTCAAAGTTTATCCGGTTCAAATGCGATTCTTTTAGGTATTCTCCTTGCTGGAATGATGGCAGTTGATATGGGCGGTCCACTTAATAAAGCAGCGTTCACATTTGGCATCGCTGCCATTGAAGCACAAAGTTTTGGACCACATGCCGCCGTTATGGCAGGGGGGATGGTACCACCGCTGGGTATTGCACTAGCTACCACATTCTTTAAACATAAATTCACTGAACTAGAAAGAAAATCAGGATTTACGAATTACTTTATGGGTGCATCTTTTATTACAGAAGGAGCGATTCCTTTTGCCGCTGCGGACCCAATTCGTGTTATTGTCAGTAGTGTAATTGGTGCGGCAACAGCTGGTGGATTATCCATGGCCTTTAAAATTACATTACCGGCGCCTCACGGTGGAGTGTTTGTTATCCCGTTAGTTAATCACCCAATTCTTTACTTACTGGCCATTGTAATCGGTTCCTTGATTACAGCACTGTTACTTGGATTTTGGAAAAAGAAACAACTATAAGCGTGTTAAAAGGTCGATTTCAATGCGAAATCGACCTTTTTTCTATGGGGGGAAGAGTAAGGTAATTCTTTATTCAACACATATACCCCTATAGGTATTTTTGGATCGAGCAAGAAGGAATAAAAAGAACAAAACACAATCCTATATTTCAAGAACAACCTCGTTAGAATATTAGTAATATCCCATCACACAAAAACACATCAAACTCTTATATTTTATCATTAAGAAAATTATTTACCAGTTAAAGGAAATCAAACTACCCATGTCGAACTATATGAAGAAATCCTAGTCTAATAGAGGAGAGGGGATAGATCGATGACCGGTACATTAGTTAAAACGACCAATGGTCAAATCAATGGAAAATCAGTGGGAAATGTTTTTGTTTGGAAAGGCATACCTTATGCTAAACCCCCTATAGGAAAACTTCGTTTTATGGCTCCAGAGAAACACGATTCTTGGCAAGGCGTGCGTGAGGCAGTGGAATTCAGCAGTGTGGCAGTACAAAAAAGACGTGAAATCATGAAATTTTTAGGGGACAACCCGATGGATTCAAGTGAAGACTGCCTCTATCTTAATATTTGGTCACCATCACCTGATGAAAAACGACGGCCCGTATTAGTCTGGATTCACGGAGGTGCCTTTACTAATGGCTCTGGTTCTTCTCCAGCATATAACGGTGAATCGTTTGCGGAAATGGGGGATATCGTTGTTGTTACAGTAAACTATCGTCTAGGAATCTTTGGTTTTCTTCATTTAGGTGAATTAGGAGGAGAAAGATACGCTGCTTCTGGAAACTGTGGCATTCTTGATCAGATTGCTGCCTTGAAGTGGATACATGATAATATTACAGCATTTGGGGGAGATCCGAATAAAATTACCGTTGCTGGTGAATCAGCGGGAGCTATGAGTGTTGCGGCTTTACTTGCAATGCCTACAGCTGCGGGCCTCTTTCAACAGGCTATTTTACAAAGCTGTCCACCAAACATGTATCATACAAAGCAACAAGCGACAGATACAGCTAAACGTGTTTTAAAACAATTACAACTAACAGAAAACGATTTGGCACGTTTAGAAGACCTGTCCGTTGATGACCTTTTAGAGGCAGCAGCCGATGTCACAACATGGTGCCCGACTGTAGATGGTGAATATTTTCCTCAAAATCCTCAACAAGCACTCTCAGCTGGAAGTTCCAAAAATATTCCCGTAATGATTGGTACAAACCGTGATGAACATAATTTGTTCACCTTTTTCGATCAAAGTTGGCGGACGATCGACGAGAAAGAAATACGTTCACGTTTTGAAAAGTCACTGGGTTCTCTTTGGTCTCAACTTTCACCTTCTTTTAAAGAGTCACCGTTAACTCATCAGCTTTATGATCAAGTGATGACGTTCAATCTATTTACCTATCCTTCGATTCAACTAGCTGAACAACAGATCAAGCAAGGAGCACCCGTCTGGATGTATCGATTTGATTATGAAAGTCCGATTTTTGAAGGAAGAATGAAAGCCTTTCATGCACTCGAGCTCTTGTTTGTTTGGAATAATCTTCACAAATCAGCACCTTTTCTTGCCGGAACACCTGAAGAACAGTTACTAGCGGATCAAATTCACCAAGCATGGATTGCCTTTATTCGAACAGGGAATCCAGATGAACAAAGCATGGTTCACTGGCCGCCGTATGACCTGGATAAAAGAACGACTTTGCTGTTTGATCGTGAAAGCAGAGTGGAACATGATCCAGACAAAGGGAATCGACTTCTATGGGACCATGCAATAGAGGTCATACACTGAAAATTAATTACGATAAAAAAACTCTGTCGATAGTTATAAACAGAGTTTCAGTTTGTAGACAAAAGAGGTTCGGAATGGTTTCATTCTGAACCTCTTTTGCATTTTTCGGACCAAATAGGCCTGCGGGAACAAGCTGGTCTAGTGTTACCATTTCAAGATGGTTTTCGAAAATACTCCTTATCACCTCAAAATTCTAGATCTATTTATAAATAGGCCTTTTACTTTTAAATTTAGAAAGTCAGTTGATGGGAGTGTTGGCGTGAAGACTCCTGCGGGAACAGCGGGACAGGTGAGACCCCGCAGGAGCGTAAGCATTGATGCGGCTCACCGCCCGCCCGCGGAAAGCGAAGCGCCTGGAATGGAAATCAACATCTCGATTTTAAAAATCTCACCCGAGTTTGTCTACAGTCTGAAACTCTGTCGATAGTTATACACAGAGTTTTATTATTGGGAAACGGATGAATATAAAGAAAAACAGTTCATCTAAGCGGCAAAACAGGTGCTAACTACATATATAATAAAAGGTTGTTTAATGAGAGGAAGAAGACATATGAAGTTGAAATCGTGCTTCCTTCATTTATTGAAGTCCCCAGAATATGAATCCGTATTATCTGTTGAAGAGTATGAAAATTTAAAGCGGGAGTTAATGTATGAATATGAGCAGCCTAGTATGCAAAGTATTGCTTTGCTGCCAAATGAATTTCGAATCATTAAAGACATTAGAAATGAAACAGCGAAATATAATCGCAATAATCTCACCCGAACAGAAGCGTATTTAACTTTTTATTAAAAACACCCTGAGATACACTGGGCTCTGCTTGCACATATGGTTTACTC
>NZ_AJTN02000171.1 GCF_000305495.1 Peribacillus psychrosaccharolyticus ATCC 23296
TGTCTCACGACGTTCTGAACCCAGCTCGCGTACCGCTTTAATGGGCGAACAGCCCAACCCTTGGGACCGACTACAGCCCCAGGATGCGATGAGCCGACATCGAGGTGCCAAACCTCCCCGTCGATGTGGACTCTTGGGGGAGATAAGCCTGTTATCCCCGGGGTAGCTTTTATCCGTTGAGCGATGGCCCTTCCATGCGGAACCACCGGATCACTAAGCCCGACTTTCGTCCCTGCTCGACTTGTAGGTCTCGCAGTCAAGCTCCCTTGTGCCTTTACACTCTACGAATGATTTCCAACCATTCTGAGGGAACCTTTGGGCGCCTCCGTTACTCTTTAGGAGGCGACCGCCCCAGTCAAACTGTCCACCTGACACTGTCTCCCACCCCGATAAGGGGCGCGGGTTAGAATTTCAATACAGCCAGGGTAGTATCCCACCAATGCCTCCACCGAAGCTAGCGCTCCGGTTTCAAAGGCTCCTACCTATCCTGTACAAGCTGTACCAAAATTCAATATCAGGTTACAGTAAAGCTCCACGGGGTCTTTCCGTCCTGTCGCGGGTAACCTGCATCTTCACAGGTACTATAATTTCACCGAGTCTCTCGTTGAGACAGTGCCCAGATCGTTACGCCTTTCGTGCGGGTCGGAACTTACCCGACAAGGAATTTCGCTACCTTAGGACCGTTATAGTTACGGCCGCCGTTTACTGGGGCTTCGGTTCAAAGCTTCGCTTACGCTAACCTCTCCCCTTAACCTTCCAGCACCGGGCAGGCGTCAGCCCCTATACTTCGCCTTGCGGCTTCGCAGAGACCTGTGTTTTTGCTAAACAGTCGCCTGGGCCTATTCACTGCGGCTTTTCCGGGCTATTCACCCTAAAAAGCACCCCTTCTCCCGAAGTTACGGGGTCATTTTGCCGAGTTCCTTAACGAGAGTTCTCTCGCACACCTTAGGATTCTCTCCTCGCCTACCTGTGTCGGTTTGCGGTACGGGCACCCTTTATCTCACTAGAGGCTTTTCTAGGCAGTGTGGAATCAGGAACTTCGGTACTTAATTTCCCTCGCTATCACAGCTCCGCCTTAATGGAAACGGGATTTGCCTCGTTTCCGGCCTAACTGCTTAGACGCGCATATCCAACAGCGCGCTTACCCTATCCTCCTGCGTCCCCCCATCGTTCAAACGATAAATTGGTGGTACAGGAATATCAACCTGTTATCCATCGCCTACGCCTTTCGGCCTCGGCTTAGGTCCCGACTAACCCTGAGCGGACGAGCCTTCCTCAGGAAACCTTGGGCATTCGGTGGAAGGGATTCTCACCCTTCTTTCGCTACTCATACCGGCATTCTCACTTCTAAGCGCTCCACCAGTCCTTACGGTCTAGCTTCGACGCCCTTAGAACGCTCTCCTACCACGGACACCCTACGGTGTCCATCCACAGCTTCGGTGATACGTTTAGCCCCGGTACATTTTCGGCGCGGAGTCACTCGACCAGTGAGCTATTACGCACTCTTTAAATGGTGGCTGCTTCTGAGCCAACATCCTGGTTGTCTAAGCAACTCCACATCCTTTTCCACTTAACGTATACTTTGGGACCTTAGCTGGTGGTCTGGGCTGTTTCCCTTTTGACTACGGATCTTATCACTCGCAGTCTGACTCCCAAGAATAAGTATTTGGCATTCGGAGTTTGACTGAATTCGGTAACCCGTTGGGGGCCCCTAGTCCAATCAGTGCTCTACCTCCAATACTCTCATCTTGAGGCTAGCCCTAAAGCTATTTCGGAGAGAACCAGCTATCTCCAGGTTCGATTGGAATTTCTCCGCTACCCACACCTCATCCCCGCACTTTTCAACGTGCGTGGGTTCGGGCCTCCATTCAGTGTTACCTGAACTTCACCCTGGACATGGGTAGATCACCTGGTTTCGGGTCTACGACCACATACTAATTCGCCCTATTCAGACTCGCTTTCGCTGCGGCTCCGTCTTCTCAACTTAACCTCGCATGGGATCGTAACTCGCCGGTTCATTCTACAAAAGGCACACCATCACCCATTAACGGGCTCTGATTACTTGTAAGCACACGGTTTCAGGATCTATTTCACTCCCCTTCCGGGGTGCTTTTCACCTTTCCCTCACGGTACTGGTTCACTATCGGTCACTAGGGAGTATTTAGCCTTGGGAGATGGTCCTCCCTGTTTCCGACGGGATTTCTCGTGTCCCGCCGTACTCAGGATCCACTCAGGAGGGAACGAAGTTTCAACTACAGGGTTTTTACCTTCTTTGACGGGCCTTTCCAGACCTCTTCATTTACCCCGTTCCTTTGTAACTCCATATTGAGTGTCCTACAACCCCAAGAGGCAAGCCTCTTGGTTTGGGCTGATTCCGTTTCGCTCGCCGCTACTCAGGAAATCGCTATTGCTTTCTCTTCCTCCGGGTACTTAGATGTTTCAGTTCCCCGGGTCTGCCTTCAGTACCCTATGTATTCAGGTAAAGATACTGTTCCATTACGAACAGTGGGTTTCCCCATTCGGAAATCTCTGGATCAACGCTTACTTACAGCTCCCCAAAGCATATCGGTGTTAGTCCCGTCCTTCATCGGCTCCTAGTGCCAAGGCATCCACCGTGCGCCCTTTCTAACTTAACCTACTAAAAAAACATTCGGTGTTTTAAAAATGATGCAAAATTTGCCTTCTATCTATTATCTAGTTTTC
>NZ_AJTN02000170.1 GCF_000305495.1 Peribacillus psychrosaccharolyticus ATCC 23296
GAATTCTACGAATTCCTACAAACTCCTTCAAATTTACTTTAAAAAATTAAATAATCGTTCTTGCTTTCACTTCCCGATGCGCTTGACGTTGTTGTAGAGGTAGTCCGTCAAGTAGCCAACGAAGTTGCCTCCTAGTCACGGCCAGAGGAATAGCCTGATCGTGTGACGGCCAGTGGAATTTCCCCTTTTCTAACCGGCGATAATGTAACCAAAATCCATTATGATCCCATTGTAGGAGTTTAAGCTTATCGCGTGAGCGATTACAAAAAACAAAGAGACAAGGAGAGAAGGGATCTAAATCAAACTCTTCTCTAACGAGAGCTGCTAATCTATTTATGGATTTTCTTAAATCTGTTTTTCCTTGTGCTAAGTAAACTTTTTCTTCGGAAACATCGTTGATCATTGCTCTTTCAACGTCCGAACTACTTGGAGTAGAAGCTCAGGATTGAAATGAGGCTTCACTTCTACAGGTATGCCTCTCACCCGAATTAAAATACTAGGCTCTGTTTCATCCACTTGATCATAGAGATCAACTGGCAACCACTGAGTGGTTTTGGTTGTACTTTAAACTTTCTCTTCTAGTAATGGAACTGTGAGTAGGTAACATTTTGATTTTGGCACCATTCTTTAATAGGCAATTCGCTAGATTGAAAATCAACAATCCGTGCTTTCCACTCGTTTCTTAGGGCTTGTCTGTCCATTAAAAAACCTCCTTCAAGTAACACTTGAGGAGATTATCACATAGATCTTTGGGTTTTAGTAGGTAGGTAAAGTTTGACGCTTACGTTTAAAATACCCTGGGGACTATGTCTGTAGGGTATTTTTTTATAAAAAAAGGGCTTATAGAAAATAGACTTCAAAAATACTGCTCAAATTTTAATCGAATGGGTAGTTATAGTAAAAAACTTTCAACTTCACTGTTATAAGTATAGGGCAGAAATAACCCATTATTTTTTCACTAATTGTCTTTCATAAAGCTCAATCCACTGCTGGGGAGTTATCTTTTGTAGGAGGTCACCAATAAGCTTGTATGGTATGTGCTTCGTGTTTGTTAGGCGAATACAGCTTTTACCCATATTTAGTTTTGTGGGTACTTGCCTCGCATATTCTTGTTGAAACCATTGTAAAAGTTCTGTATCAGCGTAAATGCCCATATGGTATAGTCCGATATGTTGCTTTTGTGCGATAAGACCGAGAAATGGAAGAGGCTTGTCCGGTGTTACATGATAGCCCTTTGGGTAGAGAGAATGCGGTACTACATAGCCTATTCCACCATACTCTTCAACTTTTTTAAATCCATTTGGTAAGTTTTGTTCAATCGTTTCTACGAGTTTTATATATGCTTCACGTTTATTTTTATCAACTAAATGATCATATTTCATAGAAATTCTCCCGTTAGCATCTGACATATTTTCTTTTAAATCCGATTCGATTACGTTCAGTTTCTTTTAAAATATTTTCATATGCGTGGATAATACTTGGTTTTTTATTGTCACGGTGTATTTCAACGGGACCAACAGTTTGTGCGATTTCAAGTGCCTGCCCATGTAACGGTTTAAACGAAACACTGACAGTCGTTAAGAAGTTATTCATTGAAGCTTTTGCGCGTTCAGGTGCTTCATGTATCGTGTTTTTGACTAGTTGTAACATGTCCAGTAATTTTGGCGATGAAAATTCCTCATCTTTTCGACTCCCAAGAAGCCAGCAATAGCAACTCCATCCAGCTGACATTTTAAGCTCTTCGCCACTTGCAATCCATTCATCGGCAATGTCTTGAGCGAGAGGTGACTCTGCTAATGTAACAGCAACAACATAGTCAGACAGCATATAAAAATATGCAATGTCAATCCAACGATTAAAATCATCGTGCGTCATTTGAAGAGGATCTGCAATAATACCTGCAAAATACATAGCATCATAATTGCCTGTTGTATAAAGTTGGTCTGCTAAAGGTTGATTTATTTTAATTTGTTTTGCGATGGGCTTCATAGCGCCCGTTGCGACACCAAATACAGGTTCTTTTGCACCGTTTGAAATATACATTTTTTTCGTACGTTCTTTGCCTAAAACTTCTAATTGCTGCATCACTGTTTCAACATTCATTTCTACACCCCCCAATTAGTTCGGTATAAATGATTTCTCAGAAATCTTCTTTCTATTATAATCTTTTTTGTTTATTTGATTATATTGTACCTGAAGGGGAGTAAATTGAGTTTTTTAAATATTAGGCTCGTGCTGTTCCCGCATGAGTGTCGCGAGCAGGCTCCTCTATATAATAGCACATTTGAAGTGCGTGATCGAGCAGCTAGAGCGGGTAAAAATCCCCGAACAGGAGAAGAACTACAGATTTACTGCTACTAAAGTGCCAGCATTTAAGGTTCCGTGTCTCGCTAAGGGTCTGAAATAAATAATAGAATCGGGAGTTATATATCCTCTGCGTAAGGTTCCATTCTGACCAAGGATGAGCTTACCAAATGAAATCCTATGCCAAGAAACTGAAAGATCACGGTATTTTTCAAAGTATGTCCCGAAAGGGGAATTGCCTGGATAACTCACCAATGGAGAACTTTTTTGGGATCATGAAACAAGAAATGTATTACGGAAATACGTACACTAGCTTGGAAGAACTTAAAACAGCGGTTGATGAATTCATCATTTATTACAATTATAAACGGATGAAGTCTAAATTAGATTGGCAAAGTCCCGTTACGTATAAAGAACAATATCAGCAAAACCAAGCAGCAGCATAGTGAATAACAAACATTCAATATGTGAAGCAAGGGGTAACGCTACTATTCGTACTCTTCTTCTGAGGAACTAGTCCAGAAATGACGGTAAATCGTTTAAATACAATAAAAAATAGAGAGGATTTCTCCTCTCCATAAAAGTCTAACTTTTCGGGGTCACCTCAGATGAGGGATAACTACCTTCGTTTAAGATTATTATGAAAAGGTAGGAGCAGGGAATTCATCAATTCTCATCCGAAGTAAACTGTATGGTTTTTCCCGTAAGTCTCTTCCATAATGAAATCTCGCCTGCCGATGTAATTGATTCACAATGACATATAAGTATTGATCGGGGCCAATCGAAAAAGTATCCGGCCATAAAATTCTCGGGTCATGTGCGATGGTTTCCATTGTGCCATTCGGCAATATCTTCCGGATACTATTGTTTTCATAGTCTCCCGCATAAACAGTTCCTTTTGCGCCGGTGATTATGCCATCAGACGCACCTTTTTCACCCCAATACTGCACATATTGGGATAAATTCATGTCCTGAATCCTTGTGTCTCTTAGGGCTTCTGTTGAGATCGAGAACAGCTGCCGGCTGGTTAGTGGAGCATAAAATAAAACCTTTCCATCAGGAGAAATCGCTAAACTATCGGAAGCCAATCTAAATGGGAAAGTCGAGCCATCCGGGTTTCGATTCATCAAAATTTCACCTTCTACTTTCGGTAAAAAATAGGGATCAGGTGAAGTTGATATTGCCCCATTTAACCGTCTAAACGCGTTCCCATTTTCTAAATCTACGACGATAATACCCCCTGGCCCTCTGGAAGAAGAATCCGTTATATATGCATAACCTGCTCTTCCAACCCGAAAATCCAAACGGACATCATTCAAATAAGTTGTTGGCAAGACAACATCTTCTGAAAAGGTATATACTCTCCTTATTGTATTCGTGGTTAAATCAACAGAAACTAATTTTGCTCCCCCTTGTATAGGTTCAGAAAAATTTGGTGCCCCTGTATCCAGTACCCAAAGTGTTCCTCTTCCATCAGCAACGATACTTTGGACACTGACGAAAGACATAGTAATATTCTCGGTATTAACCAAATTAGTTTCTAAACTGGGATAAGGCTGCAATTCACCCTCAATAATTTCCGCCACAGTAAATTGAACGTCGTCTCCCCATTTCGGAAAGCAAACAAAAATACGACCGGTTTCGGAAACGCTGACACCTGTAGGCATAGCCCCATAAAAAGCATGCACCAGTTCAAACTGCCCAAAATATTTTTCTATAGGTAACATAGGTTGCATGATATCCTCCTCAACAAATCCGATCGGATATCCCATATATATGATGAAACTTTTTTTTAGTGCCTGGTTCTTGATAAATTTTTCATCGTGATGGATGCTGTTGGTTTAATTGTTTCTTGCACAGGTATATAAAAAAGAATTTCAAACTTATATCTCTTCTGTATACCATTTAGGTTTTAATTTACTAAAGTAATTATGATCTTCTAAAAAAGTGTGAACTTTACTTAACATATCATTTATGTTGTCTGGAACAGTTTTTAAGGTTCATATTACAGTAGAGAAGTCAAACATTGCTAGATAAAGTGAATAAAGCCTCCAAAAATATTCATCCGGTTCAGTATTAATAAAATAACCTCTTATTTGTCCAATTGAAAAAGGAATGCTTACTTCCCGATTGAAGATACCGATTTTATGAAATTCATGAATAGGATCGCCCCAATCATACTGGTGAAAATCTATA
>NZ_AJTN02000169.1 GCF_000305495.1 Peribacillus psychrosaccharolyticus ATCC 23296
TGTTACTTCGCCATCGCCTGCAAGCGGTGCGATTGTCGGGTTGGACTGTTTTTCAATTAAGTCTTCAATTACCGTTTCTAACTTAGCTTCACCAATCCCAAAAAAGCGCAGAACTTTAGATTCAATTCGTTCATGCTTATCCATCATTTTCATAAGCGTTTGATAGCCATATTTCAAAAACATTGGTTCCATCTCACTTGGAGGACCAGGCAGGAGCATATAAGTAATATTCTCGACCGTCAGGACCATACCGGGTGCCATGCCATGATCATTTGCTAATATGTCAGATCCCTCAAGTACAAGTGCTTGTTTTTTATTATTTTCAGTCATGACTCGGTTTGATTTAGTGAAATAGGCTTCAATGGATTGAAGGGCCTCTTGATCAAAAACAAGTTCTTTACCCAGCATTCTTGAAATGGTTTCTTTCGTCATATCATCCTTCGTAGGTCCTAAACCGCCGGTGAAAACAATTAAGTCAGCACGTTTCTTGGCAATATCGACTGCATCCTGCAGTCTCTTGTCATTATCCCCTACGACCGTATGATAATAAACGTTAATACCCATTTCTGCAAATTGCTGTGATAAAAAACGGCCATTTGTATTTACAATCTGCCCTAAAAGCAGTTCTGATCCAACCGCAATAATTTCTGCATCCATCTCTCCAGTCACTCCGTTCTTTACTTCGAATTAATAAATATAGATTTATTTTTCGCGAAATATTCCCAACCAGACCAAACAGTGAAGATTAGCGCAATCCAAAGGGCAATATAGGCTAATGGGAATGAGAACAAGGCAAATGGCAGATTGTGAAGTAATAATGCGGAAATAGCAATAATCTGTGCCCATGTTTTAATTTTACCCAACGTAGCAGCAGCCACAATTTCTCCAGATCCAGCTAAAATGGCTCTTAATCCTGTTACGGCTAGTTCTCTGCTGATAATGATGATCACAATCCACGTTTGTCCATAAATTAAATCTAAGTCTACTAGAACCAAAAGTGCAGCAAGTACCAGCAATTTATCCGCTAATGGATCTAAGAATTTGCCGAGATTTGTAACCATGTTCAGCTTACGAGCATAATACCCGTCGATCCAATCCGTAGTGGAAGCAATAATAAAAACCACTGTCCCTACAAGATGCGTAATTGGGAGTACATGCCCATCTACATTTAGTTCTCCCCATGACAAAGGCAGGAGCATAATTAATAAAAAGATAGGTATTAAACAGATTCTCGATATAGTAATCTTATTCGGTAGATTCACTTCTTTACCCTCCAAAAAATTCGCATTAAACACTCATGAAGAAAAATAGCCACCAATAAGATGACTATTCAGGTTTCGTGAATTGTATTGTTACAGTCTGTGTAGTACTTTTCGTTGGTGAAACCGAATATTCAAGCAGCTCTTCATTCACATAAATTTCGGTTGCAGCTGCATTACCTATTCTAACTTTCGCCTCTGTTTCTTCTGAAAAATCAATTTCTTTACTTTCGCTGTCCTTTAAAATACCTTCAAATAATGACTTGCCGTTTGCATTTTTAACACTTACCCACGTTTCACCTTTTGAAGAAAGTTTCAGGAGGAATTTATCTGTATTCTTGAGTTCGTACGTACTATTGGTTCCTGCGTTGCTCACTGAAGCGAGTTCCTGTTCAAGCTCCGGTTCCTCTTCTGTTCCTTTTGACTCTTCGTCTGCAGGTTCCGTCGTTTTTTCTTCAGGTTCTTTAGTCTCTTCTTTCTCTTTGTCTTTCTCTAATGGAGAATTTTTGGTCTCTCCATAATTAACATTGTCTTCATTTTTCACTTCAGGACTGCCGCTGCTTTTGTTATCGTTATTATAGTTTACCCATAAGACGTAAACGAGAATAATGGCACCAAGAACGAAAATTGAAACGAGAATTTTCGGGAATATCTCCATAAATTTCGATGTTGATGGAGATAGTGACTTTCTTGTCCGCACTCGTGACAGCTGGTCTGGTAATTCTTGATTCGCTATCGCGGGTACTTCTGATTTGTACTGTTCAAAAATTTCTTCTGAATCAAGACCAACTGCTTCACAATATTGTTTTATAAAAGCACGCACATAAAATTTGCCGGGCATCATATCATAGTTACCTTCTTCAATGCCTACCAAATACCGTTTTTGAATCTTTGTAACTTCTTGTAGATCATCCAGGGTCATACCCCTAGCTGTTCTTGCTTCTTTCAGTCTATTACCTAATTCCGTCAATTAAAACACCTGCCATTTTAAAAATCGATTGAACCAAATTCAGTTGCACCGAACTGATCGTTTTGGTCTGCTGCTTCGTATGTAATTTCTTCTTCAGGGTTGTTTCGTAACTCAATAATGTAATCAAAATCTTCTAATGTATATTCTGTATTCTGCACAAATACATCAGGATGCTCGACTACTTTCACCGCATCCATTCTCATAATTTCACGTACAAGCTGCCAATGACGTTCATTAGCACGGCGAGTTGAAACAATCCCATCCAGAATGAATAAATTATTGTCATTGTACTCATCTTCAATCAACTGACTGCGAATGGTCTGTTTTAAGAGAGTGGACGAAACAAATAGCCATCTCTTATTTGCACACACACTGGAGGCAACAATTGATTCTGTTTTTCCTACCCGCGGCATCCCGCGAATCCCAATCAACTTATGGCCATCTTGTTTGAATAACTCTGCCATAAAGTCAACTAACAACCCTAAATCTTCCCTGACGAAACGAAACGTATTTCTTTCATCGGCATCACGCTGAATGTATCTGCCATGCCTGACAGCTAAGCGATCACGGAGATTCGGCTCTCTTATTTTATGCACCGTTATGGTGTCCATTGTCGACAAGATCGATTCAAATCTTTCAATACTCCAGTTGTCATTTGCCACTAATAGCATGCCCCGTCTGCCTTCATCTACACCATTAATGGTAACGATATTAATCGAGAGCATACCCAGCAGCGAAGAAATATCTCCTAACAAACCTGGACGGTTCTTTTGTATTTCATATTCAAAATACCATTCTTTTTTTTCCAATCCAAACACTCCTTAAGTGACAGGATCTTATTTATAAGGTAGTTTTATGAAAAAACCCGCATTTTTGCCCGGAATCGCGGATACCTACCCCTATGATTGTCTATTTTCTATAATATAGCATAATGGGTTAAGTTAAAAGCGAAAACATTCTAAAATTCAGGCTAATCTTTACTTAACTTTAAAATAGTTCTTGCGCCGCGGCAGGTAATTATGTGCAGTTAGTTAAAACCCTCATGCATCTGCCCATGCCAATAAAAAAAGCCCCATCAAATGACAGGGCCTTAAACCAGTTACTGTGTACCATTGTTTTCCACTAATTTAACCATCATACTCGCAATTGAATGCTTTTCTTCATCGCTCGCTACTGACCATAAGTCGGCAAGCACTTTCTCTTGATCATTTTGAGGTTCCACTTGTTTAGCCAAGTAGTCGCCAATTTCAAAAGCAAGATTACTTACAGTATCTTGCTGAATGCCTTGGTGCTCCCCTTGATGCAAGCGATCTCCTAAGAAGTTTTTCCATTGATCCCAATTATCTAATACAGACATCTTTCATCATCCCTTCTTTCAATTCGTACATAGTTAGTTTGTGAAGAAGCGATTTAATTTATGCATGGAAAAGATGAGTTAGTACCAACCTCCATTAACCCCCACTATTTGACCGGTAATGTAAGAAGCCTTAGATGATAGTAAAAAGGAAGCTGTTTCAGCAATCTCAATAGGTTTACCGACTCTCCCCATCGGAATATCTTCATTCAATTGATCAAATTCCTCTTCGGTGAATCCATCCAGCATGGCTGTTGAAATAGCTCCTGGGGCAATTCCATTTACGCGAATATTATTCAGTGCACACTCCTTACTCAGTGCTTTAACAAA
>NZ_AJTN02000168.1 GCF_000305495.1 Peribacillus psychrosaccharolyticus ATCC 23296
ACAAATGTATCCTCATCTACCGTTTCAAGAGTATTAAATCATGATGAGACTATTTCAGTTCAAACAGAGACAAGACTCCGAATACTTGAAACAGCAAAAAAGCTAGGATATAAGACAATTTATGAACGCCGTATAGAACAAAAGAGAAAAATATCGGTAAAGATGAATTAACGGTGAGCATCTTATTGTGCCATTCCGTTCAAGAAGAGTTAAGTGATCCCTATTTTTTTTCTATACGCCAGGGAATCGAGGAAGAATTGGCAAAGTTGAACATTAATACAACAACATTTAGATTATATGAAGGAATGGGTAATCAACTTCCGAATGATTTAGATGGGTTGATAATAGTGGGAAGAATAAATGACCAAACGTTAAAAACAGTTAGTAATCATATCGATAATGTAGTTTATATTAATCATTCCCCAGACTCCGATCGCTACGACGCTGTAGTTATTGATTTTGAAAAAGCAACTAAAGGAGCATTACAACAATTTATTAATTTTGGATATAAAAATATAGGATATATAGGAGGAACGGAAAGGGAACATATGACAAATCAAAGTGTTGTAATGGAAGATAAACGTTTGACTACCTTTATAAAGACAATGAAAGAAAATAATAAATTCAACTCTGACAGTATTTTTATTGGTGAATATACGATGGCAGAAGGATATAACCTTATGAAATCAGCACTTCAATTACCAAGTGTTCCTGAAGCTTTTTTCATTGCAAGCGACCCAATGGCGATTGGTGCTTTAAGAGCTCTTCAAGAAGTAAACCTATTAGTCCCAGAGGATATAGCCATAATAGGTTTTGATGATATTGAAATTGCGAAATTTGCCAGTACCCCATTAACAACTGTTAAAGTACATACAAAAGAAATGGGGAGGTTAGGAGTAAAACTTTTACTAGATCGTTTAAACGGAAGGCAAATTCCTTTAACTATTACTGTTCCGACCGAGCTAATCATTAGGCAAAGCTGTGGTACAAATCCGTAAGAAATTAAAAGCTATCACTCATTGAATTAATATAAAGGAGGTGAGTAAAATGTAAGCGCTATCTTTATAGATGATCGAGGATTATTCATACTAATTTGGTGTAGGGTTTATTAATGACTGCAATCTCTAAAACTATTGAACACGGAGCAAATCCTTGGATGAAAGACTTACACATATAGCTTTAACTACTCTCAATATATTGTTATTTATGAGATTAATAATACTGGAGGAGTATAAATGAATAGGTTCATTAAAACGGTTATCTGTGCAGCTGCGATTACAACTTTTACTACAGGCTGTTCAAGTAAAGAAACTTCAACTGATGAATCAACTGGTGACAAGGTAACTTTAAACTTATATTCCACTGTTACGAGTGAACAGGATCAAAAAACTATAAAAAATGTTGTGAAAAAATTCGAAGATAAATACCCTGAAATTGATATTAAGGAAAATTATCCAGCTAGTGAGTACGAAGGGATGCTCCGAGTAAAGATGGCAGCCAATGACATGCCAGATTTATTTGACACACATGGGTGGGCAATAAATCGTTATGGAGAATATGTTGAAGACTTGAGTACAATGGATTGGGTTAAAGACCTTGATCCTGCGTTAGATCAAATACTTAAGGATGATACCGGAAAAGTATACGCATATCCGCTTAACCAGGCAAAAGATGGATTATCTTATAATGCGACTCTGTTAGAAAAGTATGATATTAAACCTCCGGAAACATTTGATGAATTTATGGAGGCTTTAGAAATGATAAAGGAGAAGGGGAAAGGTGAAGTAACCCCGCTTTGGTTTGCTGGATCGGACAAAAGTGCATTTGGTCAATACTTTGATCAATTTGCAACTCCTTTATTAATTACGGCTGATGGTAATAGTTATAAAAAAGAATTACTAGATGGAACTTTCGACTGGACCCACTATACATACCTTCCAGAAAAGTTGAAAGAAATGCAAGATAAGAAGTTACTTAATGTAGATGTTTTAACAGCACAAAACCAACAAATGGCTGATTTAATGGCCCAGAATAAAATTGGTTTTATAGTAGGCGGTGGAGTGCTTGGACCGTTAATTGAAGAACTGAATCCAGATATTAAGTTAGGCGTAGTCCCTATGCCGATTATTCATGAAGGTGATAAACAGAGTTGGATAGGCGGAGAACGTCATACCTTCGCAGTATGGAAGGATTCTAAGGTGAAAGATGAAGCCAAGAAATTCTTAGAGTTTATTGCACAACCTGAAATTGTTAAAGAGATTGCTGAGGGCACATCTTTACCTGCAGGACTGACGAATACAGAGTCTAAAAACTATTACTCTGATTACTACGAAAAATATAAAGATATAAAAGTAGAACCATATTTTGATCGTGTTTATTTACCAAGCGGTATGTGGGATCCAATGGGAGCGAGTGGTCAGGAATTGTTATCGGGTACAACTACTCCAGAAGCTGTTTCTAAAAAAATGGGTGAAGAATATACTCGTTTACTAGATCAAATAAAATAAACAGGTTGTTATGTTTCACAAACACTTAGTGCCATAAAAGGTGGTGGATTGACTATGATAGAGCTAGATAAAACACGGAACATTCAAATGATAACTAGTAAAAAACCGAAAAAACAAAGAACTTCTTCACTCTGGTGGATGTATCTCCCTGCTTTACTAGCAGTTACTTTTTTTATTCTATATCCCTTCTTTAATGGATTGAAAATTTCATTTACGAACTGGAATGGTTTTTCACAATCTTATGGTTTTGTTGGGTTTAAGCAATATTCCAGAATGTTTAGTGACTCCAATACATGGCTTGTTGTGAAAAACACATTATTATATGGACTTGGAAGTACACTATTTCAAAATATCATCGGTTTGGCGTATGCGTTATTACTAAATCAAAGTATCAAGGTGAGGTCGCTTACTAGGACCATAATTTATTTACCTGTCATAATTAGTCCTTTAATTATGGGGTACATTTGGTATTTCTTTTTTGCTTATCAGGGTGGAGCATTGAATGATATCCTTGTTTTTTTAGGTCTCGAGAAAATAAACGCATTGGGCGATCCAACATTAAATGTCTGGTTAATCGTGTTTGTAAACACATTTCAGTTTGTAGGAATAGCAATGATTATTTATTTGGCAGGCCTGCAGAGCATATCAAAAGATTATTATGAAGCAGCAGAAATTGATGGAGCTACTGGGTTTCAGAAATTTATAAAGATAACCTTTCCACTATTAATGCCCTCTATCACAATTAATATGGTTATTAATATTATAGGGGGGTTAAAACTATTTGATGTAATTATCGCACTAACAGGTGGAGGTCCAGGATATGCTTCGCAATCCATGTCTACCTTTATGTATGATTTATATTTTAATAGACAAGATGCAGGGTATGCTGCTACACAAGGGATTTTGATGGCTGCGATTATATTGATTATAAGTTTGTCAGCATTGATTTACTTTAAACGAAAGGAGGTCGAAGCTTAATGGATTATATGAATAAAAGAAAAAAGGCAGTACTATCATTCGTGGCTTTGTTGATTGCCTTATTTCATTTAATTCCATTTTATATTTTGCTAACGACCTCTTTGAAAGAAAGAGGAGACTTCAGCTCAAAATGGACTTTTCCAACAGAAATTGCCTTTGGAAATTTTAAGGAAGCATGGGAAAGTGCCAATTTAGGAGGAGCATTTTTCAATACTTCAATTATCACTTTTATATCAGCCGTATTACTTATATTTGTCGGTTCCTTAGCCGCTTATCCGCTTGCAAGAAGACAGACAAAAGTAAACAAGTTTATTTTTATGTTATTTATCTCTATTATGGTTATTCCACCTTTGACAGCGTTAGTCCCTTTATATCAACTAGTAGTGGATATAGGAATGATGAACACACGACAAATTGCTATTTTTAATAATGTAGCTGCCTACCTGCCCTTGACCATCTTTTTGTATGTCGGTTTTATACGCTCCACAATTCCATTGGAGCTTGAGGAAGCGGCACGACTTGATGGGGCGAGTACAATGGGCATCTTCTTCAAAATTGTATTCCCGTTATTAAAACCAGTAACCTCATCAATATTAATTATTTCTTGTGTATATATATGGAACGATTATCAGTTTGCTATTTTCTTTCTTCAAGCTGAAGAAGTGAAAACAATCCCTGTAGTGCTTTCTAGTTTCTTTGGAGAAAATGCGAATAGGATGAACCTTGTCGCAGCTGCAGCGATCATGGCGGTATTGCCAATGGTTATTCTTTTCTTAATACTGCAAAAACATTTTGTAAAAGGCTTATCATCAGGTGCAATGAAAGGATAAAATAAAACTTTTTTAAATTGAAACGGAGGGTTTATATTGAAAGTAACTATAATAGGTGCTGGCAGTGTAGTTTTTGCAAGAAGGTTAATATCTGATATTTTGAGTTACCCAGAGTTGGACGATACAATCTTTTCATTAACAGATATTAATCCTGAACGTTTAGAAACGGCAAAAAAAATGGCTGAATCGATTATTGAGGAAAATGGGAATTTAGCTCATGTACAGGCTAATTCCGACAGAAAGTCAGCATTAGTTGATGCTGACTATGTTATAAACTTAATTCAAGTAGGAATGCACGCATCAACACTAATAGATTTTGAGATTCCTAAAAAGTATGGGTTGCAACAAACGATTGCAGATACACTCGGAGTAGGAGGTGTATTCAGAGCACTGCGAACGATTCCTGTCGTTCTCGATATTTGTAAGGATATGGAGGAAGTTTGTCCTAGTGCATTATTATTAAATTATACTAATCCAATGGCTATGCTGATTCTTGCAATTCAAAAAGCTACATCAATAAAATCAGTAGGTCTTTGTCATAGTGTACAAAATACAGCAGAAGAGTTGGCTTCTTATTTACGGATACCAGTAGAAGAATTAGATTATAAGGTAGCAGGCATTAATCATATGGCATGGTTCCTAGAATTGAAACGAAATGGAAAGGATCTTTATCCCGACCTCTTTTTAGCGATGGAAAAGGATGAAGTGTATGCGAAAGACAAAGTGCGTTTTGAAATGATGAGTAGACTGAATTATTTTATTACAGAATCAAGTGAGCATCTATCAGAATATACGCCTTATTTTATTAAAAGGGATAACTTAATAAAAGATTATGATATTCCTATTGATGAGTATATTAGAAGAAGTGAAAATAATTTAAAACAATTTGCTGAAACCAAGAAAATGATTGAAAAACATGAAACATTCGAATTACAAAAGAGTCATGAATACGGTGCACCAATAATTCATTCTATTGAAACCGGAGTAACACGGGAAATCTGGGGTAACGTACTTAATACAAATCTTATTACTAATTTACCGGAAAACTCTTGTGTTGAAGTCCCTTGTCTTGTTAACAAACAGGGAATACAACCAATACATGTAGGTGAACTCCCACCTCATTTGGCTGCAATGAATATGACTAACATAAATGTTCAACAACTAGTAGTTGAAGCTGTACTCACAGAGAACATTGATTATGTTTATCAAGCGGTTATGATGGATCCACATACTGCATCTGTACTTTCGTTAGATGAAATCTGGAGTATGACTAACGAATTAATTGAAGCTCATGGAGATAGGCTTCCTAAATTTACTAAAGGGAAGAACTTAAATTATAAGAGAAGGGCAAAAACT
>NZ_AJTN02000167.1 GCF_000305495.1 Peribacillus psychrosaccharolyticus ATCC 23296
GTAATACACCAGTAACGGAACCTTTGGCAGTTTGAACAATCACATTTTTTCCTATAATACCCGTCAATGTTTGATACACATAGGGATCTGTAAGGGTCCACTTCATATTATCCATAACGCTCATCTCCTTTGGGCTGCTTCGTTTCTGAGTCAGTATATGCAGCACAGAGGTAAATAGGTATTATTCTTTTTGTGGAAGCTGAGCTAAAAATTGCTGACAAACCGAAGGTGAATCAAGTCTAGCAGCTACATAAGGAGGTAAGATATTTTCCCCTTGATCGAGCGGCAGACCTAACCAAAAATATTGGCGGTCAATCATGATAAATGGAAAAGCAATTCTTGAATTTTCCACAAAATCCGCTGTTAAACTTGTTTGCTGATCACTTATAACGGTAAGTTTGACCGATGACTTTCTGCTGTTTAACGCTTGTATCCACTCTGGGGTCAGAATTGATTGATTTGGGAGCGAAATAACGATGCTTTCTCGGGCGTTTTTCACATCAGTAAAAACAGGTTCAAGTTTTCGTGCATGCATCCAGATGAGTTTAGGATGATGGTGTTGAATCCACTTTCCAATATCAGCATTCGTAATACTTTGTCCGGCCGCTTGTTGATAGTCTACAAGCTGTCTTAGCACCTTTCCTTTATACACGGTTTTCTTAAGGAATGCTGTGTCACTAACTTGAATGAATTTCCCTTTTGTTCTAGTAATCGCTACATTTATCAGCCGCTCACTGTCTTTACCAGTCAGCAGCATACCTGCTCGTTGTTCAGGATAACTATCAACCGTATCAAAGATCATCACATCCCGCTCGCTCCCTTGGAAACGATGAACTGTTGCAGCAATAATATCGGCATGAGACCGTTCTTCCTGGTATAGATCATCAAGCAACAGGGTCATTAAAGCTGCTTGAGCTCGATAGGGGGATACATAGCCGATGGAACGTGCGCCCCCCATATACGCTTCATGAATCAGCTGAAACGAAATAAATAACTGCCATGGATTCATTTTTGACTTGGAAGTCCGTTCTGGAAGACAATGAGAACCAGAATAGCTTGTATCAAGTAAAATGGCTGCTTGATTTGGAAACGGGCTGGCTGTCATGATGCCTCCGCGTTTTTTAGCTGTATCCGGATGGTCACCGACTAAATTATTATAAATATATCGATTGGTGAACGCTGAAATGTCTGGGTGCATCCGCCGCTGCTGCTTGAGTAAAAATAAATGTGGATGAAGCGTACCGGTTTTTACCGATTCCGCGACACCTGTGCTGTGAAAAATATCCTCTTTGAGCCAGGTAGTTACTAGCGGGTGACGTCCAGCAGCAATCGGAGGAAGTTGTTTGAAATCCCCGCAAACGATAAGGTTTTTAGCAAGTGATGAGGCAAAAGCAACCTGTGGGACGTATGCCATACTCGCTTCATCCAGAATAACTATGTCGAATTCCGTGTCATATAGAGTTTGGTCACTCGCCGCTTTCGCAAGCGTGGTACCAAGGATCTTCGCCTCTTTTACTAACTCCATCTCTTTTTGACGAATTTTCTCCAGGACTCGAACCAGTTTTTTCTCTAGATCGATCAGCTTTTCTGAATCACGTTTGCTAAATGAACTAGAAAGATCTTGTTTTAAGTGCATTTTTTCGTCAACTAAACCTTCTTTATCATGTATTAAATCAGGAACATTCATTTTGAGAAGCTGAGCCGTAATGATGTCAGGATGTCCCGACAGTGCTTCACCAACTTGAGTACCATAGCGAAGAATTTCTCCTTCTTTAAACCGCTTTTTTTCTTCACAAAGGCTGATAGTTCTTCCATTAACACATCGACTGCTTGATTGCTGTGCGATAAGAGCAGAATCTTTTTACCTTTAAAGTAATGATTGGCTGCAACACGCGCCAGTGTATAGGTTTTCCCTGTACCTGGAGGTCCCCAGACAAACGTAATCGGATTGTATTTCGAGCGGACAAACAACTCACGCAGACTGGTTGAGTCTTCTGCAATCGGGTGCTTGGGAGGCATAGAGGGATCCATTAAACGTTTTACTCGAATTCGTTTTTGTTTGCTTTTTTTTATTTCATCAAGGCGTGAGATTAGATTATCGAGGAGCTCCCATGGATCGTGATAAAGAAAGGCTTCACTAATTAAATCGCCTAAAGACTTCTCGAAGGATAGGATGATGCTTTTCCCCTCTGATGAAAGGACACGTCCCTCCTGTTCAATCCCTCCCCATACCAATCGAATCATGGAGCCTACTGGTACACGGATGGAGACAGTCGTTTCAAAATAATAACTGAATAAATCGCTGCTGGACAGCAGGTGCCCATTACTGACCCGATAACGAGTACTGCCATACTTCTTCACATGTTGTATTTCAATTTGAAGGGCTTTTTGCCATTCTTTAATATATTCTACAGTTGAGTTCATTTTTCTCTTCCTTTACAAAATCAAGGCTCAATCACTGTGGATTGAGCCTTTTGGTTACTACACTATACCATTATTTTTGCTGCTTCTCTTCCATGAGTTCGGAAAATTCATTGACTAGTTCATTGAAAATCCCCATAGCATGTTTAATGGTTTCCGGCTTAGTTAAATCAACACCTGCTTTTTTGAGTAAGTCAAGCGGGTATTCAGAGCTTCCACTCTTTAAAAAGTTCAGGTACGATGCTAATGCTGTTTGATCTCCAGAAAGAATCTTGTCAGCAATTGTTATTGCAGATGCATAGCCTGTTGCATACTTATAAACATAAAAATGCCGATAGAAATGCGGAATCCGTGACCAGCCGTATTTGACCTCTTCATCAAATAGGATCTCATCCCCATTGTATTGCTTAAAGATTCCCGCGTAGACATCATTAAATACTTCCACTGTTAACGGTTCATCATTCTCCGCCTTTTCATGGACAATTTTTTCGAACTCCGCAAACATGACTTGCGTGAAGAAAGTTCCTTTAAAACTGTCAATGAAATGATTAATTAAGTGTTTTTTCTTTTGGGCGTCGGTTGTTGTGTTTAGCAAATACCGAATTAATAAAATTTCATTTACAGTTGAGGCAACCTCCGCAACAAAAATTGAGTACCCTGCGCTGATTTGGGGCTGGTAGTTTGAACTGAAATAAGAATGCATTCCATGTCCGCACTCATGCGCCAACGTAAACAGACTATCCAAGTCATCATGGTGATTTAACAGAATAAACGGATGTACGCCATAGAGCCCAAGATTATAAGCACCTGAACGCTTACCTGGTGTTTCACGTACATCTAGATAGCGTTTTTCTCTAAATTCAGCAAGAGTTGCCACATATTCTTCACCGAGCGGTTTTAACGCTTCTAGCATGATTTCATACGCTTGATCATAGGATATCTCTTCTTTAGCATCTTGAACAAGTGGAACATTCATATCATATTGGTGCAATTCGGATACGCCTAAAAGTTGTTTCCGAAGCTTAATGTACTTATGCATGGGAGCAATATTCTCTTTCGTTGCAGCAATAAGATTGTCATAGACTTCTTTCGGAACTTGGTCTGAAAATAATGATTTTTCTAGGGCAGAAGGGTAATTTCTTGTTTTAGACAAGGCGACATTATTTCGAACCGATGCAGATAAAGTAGATGCAATGGTATTTTTAAGTTGAACATAGGGCTTGTAGTAAGCATGATAGGCTTCCTTTCGTTTAGCCCGATCTGGATCTTCAATTAATTTTGTGTACATACCACGGGTAAGCTCGACTTTTTCCCCATCATCATTGGTTACTTTCCCGAATTTAATATCCGCATTATTAATCATGCCAAATGTTTTCTGTGGGGACCCAAATGCTTCGCTGATTTGAGAGAGAATTGCTTCTTGATCTTTGTTTAGTACATGGGATTTATACCGGTATGAATCAAATAGATCATCTTCAAAATATTTAAGACCTTCCACTTCCGCAATATAGCTTTTCAGTGTTGATTCTTCAAGACTTAATAAAAAAGGCATAAAGAATGATGAAGCTTGGCTGATTTTACGACCCAATTGCCCTGCCCTCTCTAACAAAGCTTGGCTTGATGAAGTACGTGTATCCAAATCAACAGAAAGCATCGCATACACATACACTTTTTTATAGGTATAGCCCAACTCCTCGCTTAATGATAAATAATCAAATAAAGCTTGCGCAGACGGAATATTATCTTCATATTCACCAAGTTTTTTTGTTAACGAACTAATTTGGTTGAAATCTTTTTCCCAAGTCATTTGATCAGGATAGATATCTTCTAAACGCCATTTCTCAGCTGTATTTACTTCATCTCTTGTTTTATATGTAGTCATTTTAGTGTATTCCTCCATTCATTATTCTATTTATATTATAAAGCACGAAAGTTACCCCTGGCTAATTTTCCTTTTATCCTAATTCCCTAAATTGGTAAAATAGGGATTGAAAAATCTTCGATATGGTGTAAAATTACACTATATTATAAAAAGGAGATTCCATATTTGAAAAAAATATTTGTTCTGATTAGCTATTTAGTGATCTTTGCTTTATCGGTCACTGCTTATCAAGCCAAGCTTTCATCACCAATCGCAGAGGATAAGGGTCATCTTCTACCCGTTGCATTAAAATCGATTGCTTCAGGTACGACGGATCAGGAATTGCAGCAGCTCGTCAAAACGGCAGGAAAAAATGACGATAAACTGTCTATCGCAGGGATGCAGCACAGCCAAGGAGGTCAAACGTTGTATCCTGACGCCATCATGGTTGATATGAAGCCCTATAACAAAATCCTATCTTTTAATCCCGGTCAAAAGACGATCACTGTGCAAAGCGGAGCAACTTGGGATGATATTCAAAAGTATATCAATCCTTATCATCTCGCTCTTAAGGTCACACAATCACAGAATATTTTTACCGTTGGCGGTTCACTTAGTGTGAATGTTCATGGCCGGGATATTCGTCATCATGCCCTAATAGAAACCGTTCAGTCATTTCGGCTTTTGATAGCAGAAGGAAGTATTCTTCAAGTGAGCAGACAGGAAAATCAAGAGTTATTTACGTCTGTGATTGGCGGGTATGGGCTGTTTGGGATTATTCTCGACGTGACGCTTGAATTGACGGACGATAAGCTTTATCAATACGAAACAAAAGAGGTAAATTACCGGGAGTATGATTCGTATTTTACGAAAGAAGTGCTCGCAAACGATCAAGTGAAAATGCATCTGGCAAGAATCTCTGTAGCCCCCGAGAGTTTTCTGACTGATATGTATCTGACCAATTATCTGCTTGCACCTGATCAAACACGATTAGAAGATTACGATTCTTTAAAAAGAGATTCCATCATTGCTTTACCAAAATTCTTTCTTGGACTTGCTCGTATAAATGATTCAGGCAAAAATACCTTTTGGAATATCCAACGTACATATACGATGAAAACAGATGGAAAGTTGATCTCGAGAAATAATAGTATGCGCTCTGATTCAACATTTATGGATTACGACCATGCTTCTAAAACAGAAACTCTGCAAGAATATTTTGTTCCAGTAAATGAGTTTGCGGATTATATTGATGATCTGCGATCCATGCTTGAAAAGGAGAAGGATTTTAATCTGCTTAATATCACCGTACGCTATGTAGAGAAAAATGAAGAAGCGGTGATGTCTTATGCGAAAGAAGATATGTTCGCGCTAGTTATGCTGATCAATCAGGGAACCTCAAAAAAAGCAGTTAAAGAGACAGAAGCGGTCATTCAAAAGATGATTGACCTAACACTTGCCCATCAAGGCAGTTATTATCTCCCATATTACAGCTATCCTTCTTCCTTATAATTAAGAGAAGCTTATCCACGAACGGAAGAATTTTTTAAATTAAAGCATAAGTATGATCCAGAGGAACGGTTTATGAATCTGTTTTATAAGGAGTATCAAGAATGAATTATCGTCGTTTCGTCTTATATCAGGGAACGATTGGCATGGCCAGCAGTATGATCTTCCCGTTTTATATTTTGGTATTAAAAAATACCGGAAACAATTATGCCCAATTTGGTTGGGCATATGGTTTATTCGCCTTAACTTCCGCTTTAACCTATCCAGTCATTGGTAGACTTGCTGACCAGATTGGCGATAAAGTACTTCTGCTGGTTTATTCATGGGCAATGGCACTCTTGTTACTGTTTTTTCCCCTTGTTGAAGAAGTTTGGCAAGTGTATCTTTTACAAATAATGATGGGCGTTCTCGGAGCGGTTCAAAAAAATTCTGAAAAACGGTGCTTGCTCGTCATGTTGATAAAGGAAAGGCCGGGAAAGAAATTGGACAATATCATGTCTGGACTTCTATTGGAGCGGCAGTTGCAGTGATTGCTACAGGGTATCTCGTCGATTTTTTGACGATTGGAACGATTTTTTACCTTGCCTCCCTTGTCTATGTGTGGAGTGGTTTTTATATCCTAAGAAAAGAAAAAGCAGCAACTGCTTCTTGAGCAGTTCTGCTTTTTCTTTCTAAAGATGATTAACTGTCTTTATGGTGGAAAGGACACTTCCCTTGGATCGGTTCACTGTCATCCCCAATAAAGAATTGCTTCCATTCATTATGTTCAGGATCCCCATAATGAGAAATATCAGGGTGTGTCGGTAGATGATCCCATTTCTCTACTCGTTCTCTTACTTTTTCACGAGACATGATTCCGCCTTTTTCCGTTC
>NZ_AJTN02000166.1 GCF_000305495.1 Peribacillus psychrosaccharolyticus ATCC 23296
CATTGCACCTGCAAGACCTGCAAATGAACCGGAAATAACCATTGAAAGAACAATATTCTTATTCACACTCATACCTGAGTATTCAGATGCATGCTGGTTAAACCCTACTGCCTTTAATTCAAAACCTGTGGTTGTTTTTTCAAGGATAAAATACATGATAAAGACACAAATGATCGCTACGAAAATACCCCAGTGCATCCGTGATCCATCTGTAATGCTTTCAAAGAAAGGGGAACGGAGACTAGCTGTGTCTTTAATCACGCCTGTTTTATCCATTTTATCTGTTAAAACATTGTTAATAATATAGTTCGTTACATGAAGGGCAGTATAGTTGAGCATAATTGAAACGATAACTTCATGTACGCGGAATTTTGCTTTTAAAATCCCAGGGATGAATGCCCACAAAGCACCAGCAAGACCGCCGGCAAGGACCGCCAATGGTAAATGAATGATCGCAGGAAGATCAAATGTAATTCCCACCCACACAGATGCCAGCCACCCTACGATTAACTGTCCCTCAACACCAATGTTGAAAAGACCGGTTCTAAAAGCAAATGCGACAGCAAGCCCTGCAAGAATATAGGGGATAATTTGTCTGACTGATTCCCCTAAATTAAACGAGTCACCTACGATACCCGTTACCATAGCCGAGTAACCTGCTGCAGGGTCGTATCCGCTTACCAACATAATTATTGCACCAGCTATAAATCCTAAAACGACCGAGAGCACTGGGATGCTTATCATTTTTAGTTTGTTAAACATTTGCTGTATCCCCCGCTTCTTTACGCTTACTTCCTGCCATAAGCAGCCCTAGTTCTTGTTCAGTAGTTTCTTTAGGGTTAACAATAGCCACAATTTCGCCTTCATAAATAACAGCAATACGATCGCTGATATTCATAATTTCATCTAATTCAAACGAAATCAGCAAGACCGCTTTCCCATGGTCACGCTGCTCAATAAGACGTTGATGAATAAATTCAATCGCTCCTACGTCTAGGCCTCGGGTAGGCTGCGCAGCAATAAGTAAATCAGGGTTCCGGTCCACTTCCCGGCCAATAATCGCTTTTTGTTGATTACCACCGGACAGTGCTCTCGCCGGAGTATACTCATCTGGGGTACGGACATCAAATTCTTTTATTAACTTTCTTGCTTTGTCATACACATTCTTATCATTTAAAATTCCCATTTTTGAGATAGGTTCTTGATAATAGGTTTGTAACACCATATTTTCTCCAATCGTATAATCAAGGACCAAGCCATGCTTATGACGATCTTGAGGAATATGTGCGATACCGGATTCCGTTATTTTTCTTGGTTTTAAATTCTGAATTTCCTTATTTTTCAGCATAATCTTTCCATTGGTAACTTTTTTCAAGCCTGTAATCGCTTCAATTAGTTCGGACTGTCCATTGCCATCTACACCTGCAATCCCGACAATTTCACCGGATCGAACCGTAAGTGATAAGTTTTTAACCGCTTCAATTCCTCTAGAATCTTTTACCTTTAACTCTTCTATTGCTAAGACAACATCCGTGGGGCTGGCTTCTTTTTTGACTGTTTTGAAAACTACCTCTCTACCAACCATTAAACTAGCAAGTTCTTCGGGATTCGTTTCATTGACGTTTACAGTCCCAATTCCCTTTCCTTTACGAATGATGGTGACTCGATCACAAACCTCCATAATTTCCTTAAGCTTATGAGTAATGAGGATAATCGATTTGCCTTCTTTCACAAGTGCCTTCATAATAGAAATCAATTCTTTAATTTCCTGAGGCGTAAGTACAGCAGTCGGCTCGTCAAATATTAGAATTTCTGCTCCTCGATATAATGTTTTTAAAATTTCGACACGTTGCTGCATACCTACAGATATATCGGCAATTTTCGCATCTGGATCAACATGTAAATGATATTGCTCTGATAACTCTCTAACCTCTTTTTTTGCTTTTTTCAAATTAATCTTTCCAGCTTTGGTTGGTTCTTTTCCGAGAATAATATTTTCGGTGACCGTAAAAGGATCGACAAGCATAAAATGCTGATGAACCATTCCAATACCAAGATCATTGGCAATGTTAGGATTAGTAATCTTAACAGGTTCTCCATTTACACGAATTTCGCCTTCCTCAGGTTGATACAATCCAAACAAAACGTTCATCAGAGTAGATTTCCCTGCTCCATTTTCCCCTAATAGAGCATGAATCTCTCCTTTTTTCAACTGCAGAGTAATATTGTCATTCGCAACAATTCCAGGGAATTCCTTACGGATATTGAGCATCTCAATAATATGTTCCACTTATAATCAACCCCTACAAGAATATGAGTCTATCTAAAGACCAAACGGTTTGCCCTAAAAAAACAAAGGAAAAACTATAAACTGTTATAGTCTTTCATTCAGTTTTTCAGTAAGGTATGGAACAGAGGGCAAAAACGCCCTCCTTTTCCCATATCAGTCTATTAAAATCCCATTTCTTTAAGCTCTGCACGTGTGCTTGGAACTTTTTGATCACCGGATTTAATTTTTGCTGTATATTCGTCAACTGCTTTCAATGCTTCTGAAGAAACATTGTCTTTTGAATCTGAGACCATAATCGCATTTTCTTCGATACCGTACTGAATGATTTTACCGCCTGGGAATTTCCCTTCAAGAGCTTGTTTAGATAAATCTTGAACAGCAACATCTACACGTTTTACCATTGAAGTTAATGTTACATTATAATCTTTTCCATCTACAGTCACTTTACCTTCTTCTACTTGGTCACGGTCAACACCGATTACCCAAACATTGCTTTCTGGATCTTTTTTCTTCAATTCTTTTGCTGCAGAGAATACACCATTACCTGTTCCGCCGGCAGCGTGGTAGATGATATCGATTCCTGAACCATACATACTGTTTGCAATTGCTTGCCCTTTAGCAGCATCGCCAAAACTTGCAGCATACTGTACGTTTACATCGGCTGTTTTATTTACTGTTTTAACACCGGCAATGAATCCAGCTTCAAATTTATTGATAAGTTCTCCATCTACTCCACCCACAAAACCAATTTTATTTGATTTAGTAGATAAGCCTGCGATAACACCTACAAGGAATGATCCTTGATCTTCTTTAAAGTTAACACTAGCTACATTATCTTTTTCTACTACAGAGTCAACGATAGCAAAATTCGTATCTTTTTTGCTGTCAGCTACTTCTGTTAATGATTCTGCAAGTGCATACCCAATTCCAAAAACAAGATTAAAATCTTGACGAGCTAATTTTTGAAGATTGGTTGTATAATCAGCATCAGATTTAGACTGTAGATAAGTAAATCCATCGGGACCTTCTTTAAGGCCATTTTCTTTACCAAAGGCTTGTAAGCCTTCCCATGAAGATTGGTTAAAGGATTTATCATCAATACCGCCAATATCTGTTACCATAGCTACTTTAAAGTTGTCTTTCTCGCCATCTCCTGATTTTCCTTTTGTATCCTCTTCTTTGTTCCCACAAGCACCAAGTAATGTACCAGCAGCAAGCACGACGGACAACGCTAAGCCTAATTTACGTTTTTTCAAAATGTTTACCCCCTAAGGTTATGGTTGATTAAATAGGAATTTTCTGAAAAGGAAATCTTGTTTCCGTTTACATATCCCGATAAAAATTAATTAGATACGCTTACGAAGGACATGAAAACTAAACATATCCGCTTTAAAGTAATTAACCGAATAAAGAATTGGTTCATCCGAGCTGTCATAATGCATTTGTTTTAAGACAAGCAACGATGCTTCAGGTTCACATTCCAAAATAGGCGAAACCTTTTCATGGTAGCCCATTGGCTCAATATTAGCTACAGCGTAGCTGATTCTTCTGCCAGCCTCTTTTTCTAAGATATCCAGCAGCGATTCATCACCCTGAATAGAACTTTCCGACAGAATATTGGAGGGGATCTTGTCCACACAATAAACAACCGGCTTCCCATTCGCTGTCCTGACACGCTCGACTAAAACCATTCCACTATCCAAATTACTCTTAAATCGGCGAGTATCGTCATCCGTTGGTTCTTGGGTTGAAGAGCTTAAGAAAATAGTGCCAGGCTTCATACCTGCTTGTTCAATCATGTCAGTAACACTGTTTAGTTGTTCTATTCCTGAAGAGACCATCGGTTTGGTATTCACGAAAGTACCAACCCCATGCCTGCGAACAATTACGTTATCTTCTTCAAGAATTCTCAGGGCCTCTCGCAGGGTAGCTCGGCTTACACCCAGCTTCTTTGCAAGCTCAAATTCAGAGGGTAGTTTTTCTTTCTCTTTATAAACACCCTTTTCAATATCAAGCTTCAAATGATCGATAACCTGTAAATATAAGTGCCTGGTATCTGACTTAATAGACATGCAGCTTCCCCCAACTAAGTTCTTAAGACATCAGACCTCTGATGTATTATCAATTCCTACTAATCGAACATACTATATCATTAATTTGATTCAAAATAAATAGCGTTTTGCGAATTCACAAAAAAATCATTTTAGGAACATTATCCTACCCCTGCTTTTCGAGACATATGAACATCCTCCTACCTGTATATTTATACATATGACATTAGGCATATATTGGTAATACCAGCGTGTTTTTAGCTTAACATTGGTTGCTTTGCGCATGGAATTATTCAGCATTTCGTAATTTTTTGCGGTCTAACCTGCCAAAGATATCTTATACTTGGATGCGGCTTATACTTTTGTTGTATAATAAAACGAAATGTTTTTTTTGAAAGGATGATTACATGTTGACCATAACTGGTTATAGTGTGGAAAAATTAAATGACCCATTTGATATCCTAACTGGGGAACGTTATGAACTGTTCCTTGATATTGAGGTCCCTGAGGATGATGAACTTGCAAGTGAAAAAGGATTGTACATACGTGTTCTTTATCTCGTAGACAACACCACTTCTGAAATTGTAAAATATGACCTTTTAGAGCGTGAAACTGAACAAATATTAGATTTCGATTTAGAAGATGACGAGCTAGCTATGGTCGCTCAATTTTGCAGAGAACATTTAAAAGAAGAAGAACTGTAACAATGAAAACTCCCCCTAAAAACGAGGGGGGAGTTCAGACTGTAGACAAACTCGGGTGAAAATCAAGTTTGTCTACAGTCTTCTTTTTTTAGTTTTTAAAATGGGGCTGTTGATTGCAGTGAAAGGCGCTTCGCTTTCCGCGGGCGGGCAGTGAGCCGCATCAATGCTTACGCTCCTGCGGGGTCTCACCTGTCCCGCTATTCCCGCAGGAGTCTTCACACCAACACTCCAATCAACCGTCTTTCTAAAGTTAATCTGGATGTAAAATCTAGCGATTGAAAAGGCTATCCTAGAACAAATTCAGGAGGGCACAAGTGATCTAAAAAGCGGATACTATGTCAATAAAGAACTATAATATAACAGTATGCCTATGGAGCCATGATCTGCCTCGATAAGCAGGAAAACATCCATGAAATGTGTTCAAAATACCAAAAAAGGTACGGAATGAAATCATTCCATACCTCTTTTGTCTACTAACTGAACTCCCCCTAAAAACAGGGGGGAGTTTTCATTCTATGATAAATTTGCTTCACTATTTGGATCTCTAGATACTAAGACGTGTCTTGGCTTACTACCTTCGTAAGGCCCGACAATTCCTCTCGCTTCCATCTCATCAATTAACCTTGCCGCTCTCGTATAGCCTATTCTGAACCGTCTCTGAAGCATCGATACTGATGCAGTCTGCATTTCCATAATTAAAGAAACCGCATCCTCATACAGATCATCTTCGACTTCTCCTGTTGTTTCTACAATTTCATCAGGTATCATTTCTTCATTGTATTGAGCTTTTTGCTGGGATATTACATATTCGACTACTTCTTCTACTTCATGATCTGAAAGAAATGCCCCTTGCACACGGATGGGTTTGGAAGCTCCTGCCGGCAAGAATAGCATATCGCCTTGACCAAGAAGTTTCTCTGCTCCCCCCATATCTAGTATGGTTCGTGAATCAGTCATGGAAGACACACTAAAGGCAATACGGGAGGGTATGTTCGCTTTAATAACTCCGGTAATAACAAACATTATCGGTCAGGAAGCCGTTGATAATAAATTAATGCACGCGGTTGGCGGTGTGGGGCAAGCGATGCGAAAACTTGATGAATTAATGAAAAAAATAGTGAACTGCCGGAAGGAGGACTTATACAGTGACCATTTATACGATTGTACCAGAGGAACAAGTCTTTGCAGAAGCACCCCCTTCGTTATCACAGGTTTTTGAAGTTCAATACCAAGGTGTTCCCCTTCAGGTGAACTATCAAGGAGGGCGTGCGTTTAGAGTGGATCGCATTTTAAGTACAGATCCTGCTGATTACATGAATCAGTCTGTACAACCAGGTGTTTTTCTGCCAGTAATTCATTTTGAAAACTAGAATAACACGGCGAAACTGGTGAAATTATGATATACTGGGACTACTATTGAATATCAGCAGCCATCTGGCTGCTTTCTTCTTTCTATACGATAAATTACATACATATACCGTTTTAAACTGATAGAGGAGAAGATAATTAGGAAAAGTAAGGTGATTAAATTGGCGAAAAACAAACGTAAAAAAACAAAACGTACGGATACTCTAAAAAGTACGATGAAATTTGAAGTAATGGGTCTCGTATTAATTGCGTTAGCGGCAATTGCGATTGCAAATTTAGGAGCTGTAGGAAAAAGCAGTGTGTTATTTGTTCGTTTCTTTATGGGTGAATGGTACATCTTACTCCTTTTAGGTGTTATGGTCAGCGGTTTTTATTTAATGATTAAACGATCCATACCCGTATTCTTAAAACGCCAGCTAATCGGTATTTATTTTCTTACGGCAAGTATCCTGCTTCTCAGTCACGTGAAATTATTTGAGAATTTAGCAGGAGGAGGACCATTTGAAAAACCGAGTGTCATCAGCAATACTTGGGAATTATTTTGGATGGAAGTAAGAGGAGCCGCGAGTACCAGCGATTTAGGCGGAGGAATGTTTGGGGCAATTCTTTTTGCAGCTTCTTATTTTTTATTTGATCAAGCTGGTTCTCGAATATGTGTCTTGATCTTTATCTTAATCGGAATTATTTTGCTGACAGGGAAATCTCTTGGCGATACACTGGGGAAAGTGTTTGGGACAGTGACCAGGTTTATGTCTGAACAATGGCAGGCTTTTATAGATGACATGAAGACATGGAATCAAGATAAAAAGGAAAAAAGAAAAAAGAGCGTGCTAAACCAAAAGAAGAGCAAAAACCTGAAAAACGAAAACCCGTACGCGAAGAGGAACCTGAGCAGGAGTCTGCGGAGGTAGCAGCTGAACGGCTTATTTCTAATTTTGCTGATACAGCCTACGGAGGCGTCCAGGTACCTGAGGAACCCGTTTCTAGTGTCCAAAAGTCGACTGAACAAGGCAAAGAACTGGAAGAAGATGATTCACCGCCAAATATAACGTTTACTGAAGTAGAAAATAAAGAATACAGCCTTCCACCCTTAACCTTACTTACTGAACCGAAAAAAGCAGATCAAAGCGGTGAATATCAATTAATTCATGAAAACGCAGCGAAATTAGAAAGAACCTTCACTAGTTTTGGTGTCAAAGCAAGAGTGACCCAAGTACATTTAGGTCCTGCGGTTACCAAGTATGAAGTTCATCCCGATGTCGGTGTAAAAGTGTCTAAAATTGTTAGTCTCTCAGATGACTTAGCACTAGCTTTAGCTGCAAAAGATATCCGGATTGAAGCACCCATCCCTGGTAAGTCAGCCATTGGTATTGAAGTGCCAAACGCTGAAGTAGCCATTGTTTCTTTGAGAGAAGTTTTAGAGGCAAAGGACGTAGATAAGCCTGATTCGAAGCTGCAGATTGGACTAGGACGAAATATTTCTGGTGAGGCAGTCAAGGCTGAATTAAATAGAATGCCCCATCTTCTGGTAGCAGGTGCAACGGGTAGCGGGAAATCTGTCTGTATTAATGGAATTATCACAAGTATTTTAATGCGGGCTAAACCTCACGAAGTCAAGATGATGATGATTGACCCCAAAATGGTTGAATTGAATGTCTATAATGGAATTCCGCATTTACTGGCTCCTGTGGTAACCAATCCTAAAAAAGCAGCTCAAGCTTTGCAAAAAGTGGTTAGTGAAATGGAGCGCCGATATGAGCTCTTTTCACATACTGGAACCCGTAATATTGAAGGCTATAATGAATATGTTAATCATTTTAATATTGAAGAAGATGATAAACAGCCATTGCTTCCTTATATTGTTGTTATTGTCGATGAGTTGGCGGATTTAATGATGGTCGCTTCTTCTGAGGTAGAAGATGCTATTACACGATTAGCTCAGATGGCTCGTGCGGCGGGCATTCATTTAATTATTGCGACACAGCGTCCATCTGTCGATG
>NZ_AJTN02000165.1 GCF_000305495.1 Peribacillus psychrosaccharolyticus ATCC 23296
TGACACTGTTTCAAACCCCACAACTATAATTATGCTTACCCACATCAATCAATGAATGACAAACTAACAAATTTTCAAACCCAAACGCATTATAAAGGAAGAGAAATGTCAGTAAATTTGTGGTTACCTGTCAATTAATAAAGGATTTCCGAGAATCATCCAGAATTTGTATGTAAAGATAACGATGAGGAGGTGCTTATATGGGTTTTTCATTTATACATGCAGCAGATATCCACTTGGATAGTCCGCTAAGAGGATTGGAGCAGTACGATGGTGCTCCTGCAGAAAAGATTCGGAATGCTACACGGGAAGCGTTTGTTAATTTGGTTGATGCAGCAGTTAGTCGTAAGGCTGCCTTTGTACTCCTGGCGGGGGATTTGTACGACGGAGACTGGAAGGATTACAATACCGGTTTGTTCTTTGTGAGTCAAATGACCATTCTACAGCAAAAAAATATTCCGGTCTTTTTAATCCGCGGGAATCATGATGCTGCAAGTCAAATTTCAAAGCAGCTGAAATTGCCAAGTAATGTTTATGAGCTGTCATCAAAGAAACCAGAAACCGTTTTATTAGAAAACCTGAACACTGCGATACATGGACAAAGTTATTCAACACGTGCCGTGACAGACAATATGGCTCTACAGTACCCGCCTCCCATTGAGACGTATTTTAATATTGGCTTATTACATACATCAGCGTCAGGCAGGGAAGGACATGAGCGTTACGCTCCTTGTTCTTTGAGGGATTTGACGGCTTGCGGTTATGATTACTGGGCCCTGGGTCATGTACATCAGAGAGAGCAGCTATTAGAGAAGCCGTACATTCTCTTTCCTGGGAATATTCAGGGAAGGCATATTAAGGAAACAGGCAGTAAAGGCTGTTCTTATGTGACAGTAAGTGACGGTGAAATCGAATCTGTTGAGCATATTGAGCTTGATGTTCTACGTTGGGAGATGTGTGAAGTAGATGCTGGCAGTGAAGTAGGAGACATACATGCCTTACTTGAAAAAGCACGTATGGTTTTAGAGTCAGTGTTTGAAAAAGCAGATGGGCGCTTTCTAGCAGTCAGATTTAAGTTTACTGGAGTAAGCGTTATTCATCATCAACTCCTTACGGAAACAGAGCACGTAATTAATAATCTGCGCGCCCTAGCACTTGAAGTCAGCCAGGGAGACATCTGGATAGAAAAAGTGAAAATCGAAACGTCTGGGTTGACGAGTTTAGAAGAGCTTAGGAGTGAGCATACCCCGCTCGCCGGTATCCTTGATTATTTACGTGAGATTCAAGAAGATGATACGGTCATTTCAGAATTACTGGATGAATTTACGGAGCTTCAAAACACACTGCCTCATGAATTACGTCAGATGGAACGCGGAGTTGATTATACGAATCCATTTTTGTTAAAACAACGGTTTAAAGAAGTTGAAGATGTCATTATTACATATTTAACGAAGGAGGAGTCTAGATGAGGTTTGATTACATTCACTTGAAAGCATTTGGACATTTTACTGACTATCTGTTGTCCTTTGACAAAAGTAAAAATTTTCATCTTGCCTATGGACTGAATGAAGCTGGTAAAAGCACAATTCTTTCCTCTGTTACCGATTTACTTTATGGGTTTCCAAAAACTACACCGTATTCTTTTAAACATGATAATAAACAGCTGCGAATCGAAGGACAACTGCGTCATGTAAATGGTGAAAAACTGCGGTTTGTGAGGCGTAAAGGAACCAAAAATACGCTTCTCGATATCAATGATTCACCGCTGCCGGAACAAAAAATCCAGCAGTTTATGAATCATCTTTCAAGACAGCAGTTTACACATATGTTTGCTCTGGATCATGTTCGAATTCGTGAAGGCGGAAACAAGCTGCTGGAAAGCGGCGGGCATGCAGGGGAAGGGTTGTTTTCAGCGGCATCAGGAATGAATAGGATTCGAGAGGTACTGGATCAGGTCGACAAAAAAACAGACAGTATTTTTAAGAAAGGCAGATCAGGAACGCCGCTTATTAATAGTCTCGTTAAAAAAGAGCGGGAATTAATTAGAATCATTGCTGAAAGTCAGATGCGAGTGAAAGATTGGAAAGAAATCGAGAATAAGTATCATGAAAGTGAACATCTTCTGCAAGAAATTCTAAATAAAAGTAAAGAATTAGAATTCAAGCAGCGGAAGCTCCGGCGCCAAAAATTAATTCTGCCGCAAGTTGCTAAGCACAAGGAATATACAATGAAGATGGGTGAGTTGGGGGAAGTCCCTGAGCTGCCGATTGATAGTCATAATCAATTTCAAGAAAATAAACAAACGTTTTTGCGTGCGCAAAAAGATAAAGTAAGGGCAGAAGAACAGTTAAAACAACTTAATAGCGAGCTGGCTGCTATTCAGATCCATGCATTTATTTTGGAGAAGGGGCCGTTAATCGAATCGTTATATAAGAATGTGTTAACCTACGAAAATTACTTAGAAAGTAAACCTGGTTTAGAGAAAGAAAAACAGCGCTGGGAGTACCAAGCTTTACAGATAGCAAAAAATATTGATCGCTCCATCACCCTTCTAGAAACAATTGAAACACTTCGAATTCCTGCAGAAACTAAACACACCATTATTGAGCTCTCTAAACAAAAACCATTATTAGATCAAGCCTTTTATGTTGCTGTAAAAGAAGAAAATACGCTGGCAATTGAAATAGATGAATTAAGTAAAGAACAGATGAGTTTGGTTGAAGTTCAAGATTTAGATAATTTGGAATTAATCCTTGAACAGGTGAAACGAGAAGTCAGGATAGAAGAAGAGCTTAAACAACTAGTTTCCGAGAGTCAAAGGCAAGAAGCGTTACTTGAATTCATGATAAGGACGTTGCCACTATGGACAAAGAATAGAGAAGCTCTGTTAGAACAAAAATTCCCGATGAATGAAAGTATTAAAAAGTATGTCGTCTTATTCCGAGATTTCGACGATTCCATAGCACGATTTAATAAATCTATTGAAGAAGAACAAAGAAAAATGGAAGAGAATATTCGTCATATTCGAGATCTGGAACGGATGGAGGGTATTCCTACTGAGACAGAGCTTCATGGTATGCGTGAGCATCGAGATTATGGATGGGAAATGATTCGTTCTAAGTTATCTCAAACAGAAGATACAGAAGAGATAGCGGTCTTTACAAAAGGCAGGTCACTTGAACACGTATTTGAAAAAGCGATGTATAAAGCAGATAAGGCTTCAGATCAGATGCGCGTTCAGGCAGAAAAGGTCGGCGAAAAGAATAAGCTTCTCGGAGATATTGAAAACAGTAAAAGAATGATAGAAGAGTATTTATCCAATCAAGAAAAGGTATGGATGGAATGGGAAGCGTGTAAAAAGGAATGGGAAAACTGCTGGGCACAAACTGGAATTTCCCCATTAGAACCAGAGGAAATGCTAGAGTGGATTAAAAAACTTCAACAAATTAATGAATCAAGTATCCGTTATATGGAAGTATTGTCTGAAGTTCAACAGAAAAAAGAAAAACTTACTCATTTAAAGCAGACTCTAACAGAGATTCTTGAAAAATTAGAGGTAACAGCAAAACAAGACACGTTATTGGACCTTCTTAATCGTTCGGTTACAACGATAAAATATCTGCAAGTGATGAAAACAAAAAGAGAAAATAACGCTATTCAATTAAAACAAATCGAGAAAAAACGGGTAGAAAAGGAAGTTGAAAAAGAGAGGATTCAGCTTGAGTTAAGGCAATGGAACGATAGTTGGAAACAGAATATACAAGGTTTGATTGCCAAACCTGATGCCTCGGTAGCCGTGGTGATTCAATTGCTGGAGCTAGTAGAGCATTGTTTATCAGCGTATACAAAAATGAAAGATACCGAAAAAGAACTTATTGAAGTAAATCTTAGTATGGATCAATTTAGAAACGAAGCAGAAATTCTTATCAACGATTACTTTAAACATCTACAATCCATGCCTATTCATATGGCCGTGAGCCAATTACATCGTGAACTAATAGACGCACAAAAAAACAAAAGTACTGCAATGGCAATGGAGAAGCAGGCCAAACAATTTATTGATAGAATTCAAGAATGTAAAGAGGAGATGGAGGGGGCTGCTGATAAACAGGAAGAATTGAGAAAACTGGCGGGGTGTAAGGCAGAGGAACTTGGACAAGTGATTTCTAAATTCTATGAAAATCGTCAGTATCAGTTGAAATTGGTGGAAATAGAAGAAAAGTTACTTAGTGATGGAGAAGGTATGACCCTTGTTCAGCTCTTCGAAGAATGTGTGTTAGACCTTGACCACATATCTGTAGAACTAAAGCATATAGAGGAAGAATTGCAATTTTTAGATGAAGAAAAAATTTCAATTAGTAAAGGTCATGGAGTCATTCAGAAAGAATATGAAGAAAAAATTACCGGACATAATATGACGGCTTTACTTGCTGGACAAAAGAAAGAGAGTATTGTCTCCAGTATAGAATTTCATGCTGATCAATATTATCTCCTTAAGATGGCATCCATGCTTTTAAAAAGAGGCATAGAGTATTATCGTGAAATGAACCAGAGTCCCATTTTAATCAGTGCAGGCCAGATCTTTGCTAAAGTGACGCTGAATAAATATCATGACGTGATGGTCGATTATAATGAAAAAGATGAGCCGATTTTAGTAGGCATTCGAGAGGATGGAGAAAGAGTCTCAATTGAAGGGATGAGCGATGGCACGAAGGATCAATTATACTTGGCGCTCCGATTGGCAAGTATTGAAAAATATGTTCAAGAAAATGAACCTATTCCATTCATAGTTGACGATATACTTATTCATTTTGATGATGAACGAGCAAAAGAAACCTTAAAGGTACTATTAGAGTTGTCAAAGAAAACACAAGTTATCTTCTTTACTCATCATTCCAGGTTGATTGAATTAATGAAGGATATAGCCAATGAGGATCAATTCCAACTTGAACAACTTACGAAGTTAGTGAGTGTTAAGTGAAATTTTTTTACCAAATCCGTCGAAGGTAACTAGTATGGATGGTAATTAATTGGTAAAATATGAATACCCAACTTTGGTGTCGGCATAGAATATAACCTGTCAGGAGGAGTGAAAATGGAACAAAAAAAGTTCATTTATTTCCGTATCAGGTGAAAACTGTCGAACTTGAAACAACTGAAGTGCCAAGAGGAGTCGAATTGATTCAGGCTCCAAACGTGTGGAACAAATCAAAAGGAAAAGGTATTACAGTAGCCATTCTCGACACAGGCTGTGATATAACCCACCCAGATTTGAAAAGTCGGATTATTGGTGGTCGGAATTTCACCGATGATGATCAATCCAATCCTGAGATGTTTGTCGACTATAATGGTCATGGTACACATGTGGCAGGGACGATTGCGGCTGAAAAGAATGATGTTGGTGTGGCAGGAGTCGCGCCTGAAGCAGATTTATTAATTTTGAAAGTACTGGACAAAAAGGGTTCCGGCCAATATGAATGGATTATAAATGGAATCAATTATGCGGTGGAACAAAAGGTAGATATCATTTCAATGAGTCTTGGAGGATCTGAGGATGTCCCAGAGCTTCATCAAGCAATCCAACAGGCGATTTCTAAACAGATTCTTGTTGTGTGTGCAGCAGGGAATGATGGAGACGGAGATGATACTACAGATGAAATGGGTTACCCCGGCTGTTACAATGAAGTAATCAGTGTAGGGGCAATTGATTTAGAGAGACGATCTTCATCGTTTACTAATTCTAATAATGAAGTGGACCTGGTCGCTCCAGGTGAGGAGATTCTCTCAACCTATCTAAATGGACAGTATGCTAAGCTGAGTGGTACGTCAATGGCGACACCTCACGTATCTGGCGCGCTTGCGCTAATTAAAGTCATGGTAAACGAGAGCTTTGGACGGCCACTGACTGAGCCGGAGCTCTATTCACAATTGATTAGAAGGACGATTCCGCTGGGTAATTCCCCAAAGCTTGAAGGAAATGGGTTGTTATATCTAACAGCGGTAGACTATTTAGAAGAAGTCCTAAGTAAGAAAATGAAACCTGAGCAGTTAAGTATATGATGAAGGACCTTTTACATGAACTTGCCCAAGAACGTGAGTGGTGCAAAGCTGAGCTAAAGGCAGTTTTGAAACGTGACTATTATAATGAACGTACCGACATAGAACAAAGAAATGATTATTACCGTATGATTTCTTTTAAGGATAGCTATCTATCTTCACGAATCAGAAAGCTTTTAGAAGAAACACATCTTCAAAAATTAAGCTACACCCCGCATCGATATTTATATCCCTGGGTAGATCTTCAGGAGGATCGAACGCTTAAAAGTTTGTACTCGGGGAAAAGGATGGATCCCCTCGATGTGATTGAAGAGGATATTCGAAAATTAGAGCAAGAAGTGCAGCAGGGACAATCAGGGACGTCTCTTTTAAACTGTGAACATGTGGTTCCACAATCCTGGTTTCACAAAAAAGATCCGATGAAAGGAGATCTTCATCATCTTTTTGCCTGTGACCCTGGATGTAATAGCATCAGGGGTAACCATCCATATGATGATTTCTTAGATTATATTCCTGAACGGTTGATTCTTGGCGTGAAGGATGGATGCGGGAAAAATGAGGGTGGAAAGTTTGAACCGGAATATGGAAAAGGGATCGTAGCTCGGTCAACGCTCTATTTTTTAGTGCGTTACCCGCAAACCATATCGCATGAACTAGTGAATATTTCTCTTTTACTTGAGTGGCATCAAAGGTTTCCAGTTTCACGCTATGAGCTGCACCGAAATCAAGCCATTCAGGAGCTGCAAGGAAATCGTAATCCTTTTATTGATTATCCTGGATTTGCACGGTCAATGATTCTATAAATAACAAAAAACTTGAGAAAAACCGTAATTTCGGATTTTCTCA
>NZ_AJTN02000164.1 GCF_000305495.1 Peribacillus psychrosaccharolyticus ATCC 23296
ATAGGCACTGAGAATTTGAACAAATTGTGAACGAAAATAACAACATATGGGAGATGACGAACATGAGATTAAAAAACAAAGTTGCCATTATTACCGGTGCTGCATCTGGTATGGGTCAAGGTGAAGCAATCCGCTTCGCTAAAGAAGGCGCAAAAGTTGTTGTAGCTGACTTAAATTTAGAAGGTGCACAATCTGTAGCTGAAGAAATTAATGCATTTGGTGGACAAGCAATTGCTGTTTCAGTAAACGTCATGAAAACGGAAGACATTTTAAATTGTGTAAAAGAAACGGAAGAAGCGTTCGGTCCAGTTGACATATTAGTAAACAATGCTGGTGTTTTCGATAAATATCAAAAATCATTGGATACTACATTAGATCAATGGAGCTTCTTGGTAAATATCAACTTAACAAGTGTATTTGAATTTTCAAATGCTGTGTTACCAAGTATGATCGAACGCAAAACGGGTGCAATTGTAAACATCGCTTCTGTTGCAGGTCTTGTTGCAGGTAAAGGCGGCGCCGCTTATACTGCGACAAAACACGGTGTAATTGGCTACACTAAACATTTATCTTCTGAATATGCTCAATATGGCATTAAAATAAACGCAATTTGTCCAGGAACAATCGAAACCCCTCTAGTTAAGGATGTTCTGGCTGGTATCTCAAAAGAGCCAGTCCCAGCTCGTCGCTTCGGACAAGTAGAAGAAGTAGCTGATTTAGCAGTGTTCCTCGCATCTGAAGAAGCTAAATTCATGAGTGGTACTGCAGTAACCATTGACGGTGGATTCACCATTCAATAATGGTTAAACCCTAAGGGAATTTATATAGCATAAATTTTATGGAGGAGAAGCAACTAGCTATCTTCTCCATTCTTACGAGGTGGGAAAGATGAAAAAGCAAGGTAAAATTCACTACGCTTGGTGGATCATGGTTGCAAGTGCTGCCATATATGCCGCAAGTGTTGGTATTATCGTTAGCTGCGCAGGTTTACTATATCGTGCAGTAGCTGAAGATTTGAATGTTGGTGTTTCTGAAATTAGTTTATATACATCACTCATGTATTTGACAGTTACAATTTTACTCCCCTTCGCTGGGAAAGTATTAAATAAATTCGATATCCGGTATATTTTAACCATTGCAGGTATTATTAACGCACTTGCATTCGGTTTAATGGGTACGTACAACTCGGTTATCCCATTCTATATTTCTGGAATTGCTCTAGGGATCGGTAGTACATTTTTAATTTACGGTTCCATTCCATTAATCATGAACAACTGGTTCAAAGTAAAAGCTGGTACCTCTCTAGGTATTGCGATGGCGTTCATGGGGATTGGCGGCGCAATCTTCGCACAAATCACAGGTGGTTTAATTGAATCAATCGGCTGGCGATCCACATATATGGTATTAGGTATTGCGGTTGCAATCTTAATTTTGCCATTCTCTATTTTCGTTATCCGTTCTAAACCTGAAGAATTAAACATGACAGCTTACGGGGAAGATGAAGTGGTCGAAAATGCACCTGCTTCATCAAAAATGCTTGAAACAGGTGTTTTAAAAAGTGCTGCGTTGAAATCTCCAGCATTTTACTTAGTTCTAGTATTTACAGGATTATTCGGTCTTGCTTCAACAGTAAGCTTTCATGTACCAAACTTCGTACAGTCTGTCGGTTTCACGGCTGCGATGGCAGCTACAGGTGTAACATGTGTAACGATTGGTCAAACTGGCGGTAAATTCATGCTTGGCGCAATCAACGATAAATTCGGTATTAAATCGGCTTTATTCGTAGGTATAGGCGGTGGTATGCTCGGAGTAGTTGCCTTATTAATTTCTGACTCATTCGGTATTGGTATGCTTTATGCTGGTGCCTTACTGTTTGGTATTGGTTTCTCTGGTTCAACTCTACTACCTCCAGTAGTTATCCGTGAAGTATTCGGTGGACGTGATTATGCATCCATTTATACAACCATTATGTCTGCTTCTACATTAGGTGTAGCTGTTGGTACCACTTTATTCAGTTACATTTTCGATTCAACAGGTTCATACTACACAGTATTTATTACAGTAATCATCTTATTTATTATTGTTATTTCTTCAAGTCTTATCTCTTTAAATTGGAAGAAAAAATTAAATGTTTAATCCATATCAATAAAGAAAAGCACTTATTGGAATGTAAACATTCTAATAGGTGCTTTTCTTTACGTTTCTTCCGAGAACTAGACTATAGACTCGTTTACATTCTCATTTTAATTAATACATGTACAAAAATTCAAAAACACTGTCCGAGTGACTATGTAAAAACAATCCTAATAAAACTATTGAAACGAACCTAATTGTTATTTTTATAGTAGATGATGGTAGCAGCTAATTCACCATTCTCAGATATTGCATAGTTAGGAATCCTTCCAGCTTGAATATAGCCTAATGAAGAATATAGTTTATTAGAAGGATCACCTTCTCTTGTATCAAGAACTAATAATGACCGATTTTTCTGTTTTGCTATTTCTTCAGCTCTTTGCATGAGTGAACGTCCAATGCCATTCCGTCGATAATGGGGGTGTGTCATTAGTTTTGCAATCTCAGCTCTATGGCTTCCATTCTGTTTCGTTGATAAATGTACTTGTACACTTCCGATAATTTGATTGTTTGATTTTGCAATAAATAAAAGTACTTCCGGAGTAAGAACGGTGCCCCAGTATATCTCTGCCTCTACTCTTCTTATTGGTGGTAAAAATCCAATCGAAGCCCCGTCATCTACTACCTTTATTAACAGTTCAGCAAGCTCGCTAATATGTTCTTCTATAAAACATACTTGTTCAATGTATACACCGAAACCCACGACGATCACCTAATCTCCTATGCTATTTCATTTTATAGTGTTGCTAAAATGGAAATGCCTTTACTGTATTCATTTATTATTGGTGCATCTGGTGGACTAATGTTGTGAGGAAGTTCAGCAAACTTAAAAAATTTTAATTCTTGAACTTCCTTTCCATCTCTTTTCATTACGCCCTCATAATCACTGCATATGTAGGCTGATATCACATTATATACTTCATCACCGTGAGGATATGTATAGTGAAAGTTTTCTCCTGAGTAAACATTAAATAACTTTATCTTATTTGCGATTAAACCGGTTTCTTCAAATAATTCTCTCATGGCCGTTTGTTCTAGTGTTTCCCCAAACTCAAGTGCGCCGCCAGCTAAACCCCAACAGTTATTATCCTTACGAAGCTGCAATAATAACTCGTTCTTCTCATTAATTAAAAGAACAGCAGCCCCAGCCATGATAAGAGGACGGCTTCCCACTATTTTTCTTAATTCCATAATATACCCCATATAACACCTCCAATTGATAACTTTCATTATTAAAAAAGAAGGTACAAAATACCTTCCTTTTCTCTCATATATTTATTAAAATTCTTCATAAACAGCCGGATCTTGATTAGCAATTCTGCCATCAGGACGTGTTAATTTTGAAATCATATTCATTTCTGTTTCATCTAATTTAAAGTCGAAGATGGAGATATTTTCAAGCTGATGTACAGGTGAAGCTGATTTTGGTATGGAAATCGCGCCTAGCTGATAATGCCAGCGCAATACAATTTGCGGGATGGTTTTATGATGATTTTCGGCAATCGTTTGAAGCGTATCAATCTCTAAATCTTTATAGCCTCGAGTAAATGGGCTCCATGATTCTGTAGCGATATTATGTTCTTTATGATAGTTTCTTTGCTCTGCCTGATTGAAGAATGGATGCAATTCAATTTGGTTAATACTTGGCTTTACACCTGTTTCTTTTTCTAAACGGTCAAGATGTTCAGGTAAGAAATTACAAACTCCTATAGAACGAATAAGTCCCCATTTTTTCGCATCAGTCAATGCCTGCCAAGCTTCTACATAGTGATCCTGTTTTGGATTAGGCCAGTGAATGAGATATAAATCATAATAATCTAAATTAGCCCTAAATAAAGATTCTTGGATAGTAGCTACCGCTTTATCATAGGTTTGAAAACGACCTGGCAGCTTAGTAGTTATTTTTAATTCATGTCTTGGAACAGAACTGCGTTTAACCGCTTCCCCTACAGTTCCTTCATTTTCATAGTTATAAGCAGAATCGATTAAACGATACCCTGTTTCGATTGCACTTTGTATAGCGTTCACACCATTAATTCCCTTAAGTGGATATGTACCAAAACCTATAACTGGTAATGTCATGCCATCATTTAGTGTAACCTCTGGAATTGATTTATACATAACTAACCACTCCCTTCCATAATAGTATAATATTATCACAAATTTTAAATAATTTCATAATTGCGACTTTCGAGGACCTTATAAAGGAATTTCCCATATACTAGACGAATTAATAGGTAAGAAAAGAATGAATATAAGGAGACCTAAATGGAACAAATAATGAATCAAAATTGGGATTTAGCCTCGCTTTATCCTGACGAAACCATGTCAAACAAACTATTAGAACTTAGAGCCGAACTGGATATGACAATTGAAACCTTGTCTGAAAATCTTAAACAATTGAATCGTTCATCAGGAATAATAAAACTGTCAAAGTTAGTGAAATTTATTCAGCGTACACAATATGTTCAGAATGGTTCGGAAGAATTCGATGATTTACTAATATGTATATATGCTCAAAATACCAATAATACCGAGGTGATCGGATTATTAGATCATAGTGCGGTTATTAAATCTAAACTTCAATCCATCCAACTCGAGTTAAATCTTACATTGGCTAATCTCTCAGAAGACCTATGGGCTGAACTTTTACGTTTATCAGAAGTTGATCCAATAGCATTTTATCTACTAGAATGCAGGCAAAAAGGAAAAGAACAGCTGCCTTTGGAAATGGAAAGATTAATTAGCTCTCTTTCTATTAATGGAATTAAAGGGTTGGAGCAGCACTATGAACAAATGCTGACTAAAATAAGAATTCCATTAAAGATGGATGGAGAGATAAAAGAAGTTTCTATTGGACAAGCATTAAATGAAGCGATTTATGCCAAAAATCGATTAGTCCGCCAAGACGCTGCACTGGCAATTAAACACATCTGTGAAAAAAATGCCGATTTATTCGCTTCTGTATTAAACAGAATAGCTGGTTTCCGTCTTACTATCTATGAACAACGTGGCTGGGATAACCTTTTGAAAGAATTATGTCTTCAAAATCGAATTATGGACGAAACACTCCAGACTATGCTTACTTCCATCAATAAACATAAGGAACTTATAAAATCTTACATACAACGAAAAATCGAACTCGGTCAAATAAAAAATCCCAGCTGGTTTGATTTAGAATCGCCGCATTTTACCGTTGCAGTAAAAGTTCCCTATCAGGATGCTGTAACCCTTATCATTGAGCAATTTGAAACGTTTAGTGATTCATTAGGGAAATTTGCAGAAGAAGCTTTTGAAGCGGACTGGATTGAAACGGAAAACCGTCCAAGCAAAGCAGAGGGTGGTTTCTGTGCATCGTTTCCACTTTCCAAACAAAGCAGGATTTTTTTAACGTATCGAGAGAATTACCAAGATGTTATCACGATAGCTCATGAATTGGGGCATGCTTACCATAATTATATCTTGCATAAAGAACCAGCTTTTGCGCAGCAAAAAGGGACAAGTTTGGCGGAAACTGCTTCAACCTTTATGGAAAACTTGGTAGTGGATGCGGTGATTAAACAAACCACATCAAAGGAAGAAAAGCTGGCTTTACTTGAAATGAAAATCTCCAATGGTCTTAAATATGTTGGTACGATTCCGAATATGTTTAAGTTCGAGCAAGAATTTTACGAAAAGCGAAAAGCGAACGTAGTGACGGCCGAAGAAATCAACACTTTAATCTCTAAAGCAGAAAATGAACTATATGATGGTTTAATTGAGGATTTGGCAGTCCATAAATGGATGTACATTTCTCATTTTTATAACGCAGAAAAGGCTTTTTATAATATTCCTTACACCATAGGCTATCTATTTAGTAATGGCATATATGAAAGATTGAAGAACAGTGAAAATGGCGTCGAACAATTAAACGAATTATTGCGAAGCTCTGGTAGAATGACAGTAGAACAGCTCGCTGAAAGATATTTAGGAGTAGATGCAACAAAAACTACGTTCTGGGATAGATCCCTGCAGCCTTTAAGGGAAGCGATTGAAGAGTATTTATATTTGACTGAAGATATATAATGACCAAACCACTTGAAAATATTTTATAGAATTCCTGCCTATCGAATAATATAAATTACCCCGCAAATATGATACTTGGTTCATATATTTGGGGGGTTTTTCTTGTAAAAATCTACATTCATTCTTTAACAATTTGATCTATGAACCCTAGATTTATGTTTAGGTGTATCAAATGTCAATACTTGAAAATAGTACTACCGCCAAGTATACAAAAAAGTAGAGTCAGATGACTCTACCTAATGAGAAGATATTCTACTTATACTTTCACAGGCTGTGTGAATTGGGGAAGATATTCTTTATGAGCTGCTAGCATTTCATCTAATATCTGTTTAGCTGCTTTATCAGAATGAACAAGTGGGTTGATGGTCATTGCAAGTAAGGCTGTTTGATAATCACCTGTCACCGCTGCTTCTGATGCAACTCGTTCGAAACTCTTAATTTGCTGAACAAGTCCTCTTGCAGCAACCGGTATGTCACCTACTGCTATAGGTATGGGTCCTTCTTTAGTTATCACACAGTTCACTTCAACAGCCGAATCGTTTGGAATACTAGCAATTGCCCCGTTATTTCTTGTATTAACTGGTTGAATATCATGTTTATCATTATATATTGAGTTTATAAGACTACAAGCTGCATCACTGTAAAAAGCTCCTCCACGTTTTTCTAATTGCGGCGGCTTGATATCTAGTTCTGGATTCTTATATATCTCGAAAAGTTCATGTTCTAATTTTTGTACTACTTCGGCTCTTGTTCCGACGGTTTCTGCTGCTTCAATTTCCTCTGCAAGCATCTCACTGGTTTTATAATAATAGCGATGATAACCACAAGGAATGACTCCTAATGCTCTTATGAAATCTGGCTCCCAAGCTAAACCAGAAATGTTTTTCATGGTCATTTCATTATTCGGATCCGTCATTCTTTCGATAACAGAATCAAGAATACTAACTCCATCTAAATACACATTTAAACCAAAGACCATATGATTAAGGCCAGCAAAATCAACATGTATTCGACTAGGCTCAACATCCATGGCGCTCGCAATCCCCATTTTCATTCCAATTGGGACGTTACATAAACCGACAACCTTCTTAAGATTGCTATATCGCAACACAGCTTCTGTTACCATACCAGCTGGATTCGTAAAGTTGACCAGCCATGCATTCGGACATAATTCTTCAATATCTTTACATATTTCTAAGATAACTGGGATTGTCCGCAATCCTTTAAATAATCCACCCGGACCATTCGTTTCCTGTCCGATTACTCCATATTTAATAGGGATTCTCTCATCTTTTGCGCGAGCGTCCAATAAACCAACACGGAATTGCGTTGTAACAAAATCAGCATCCTTTAGTGCTTCTCTTCTATCTAGCGTTAAATGAACATCGATAGGAACACCTGCTTTTTGAATCATCCTCTTCGCAAGGCTTCCAATAATCTCTAATTTTTCCTTACCAGCCTCAATATCTACTAACCAAAGTTCCGTTATCGGAAGCTCATCATATCTTTTTATAAATCCTTCAATTAATTCGGGGGTATAGCTCGATCCTCCACCAATGGTAACAATTTTAATTCCTTTTGACATTTCGCACCTCCAAGTTTTATCATACCTTATTTCCCAAAAGAATCTGTATGAATGACTGCTTTCAACTGATTAATATCCTTATACATCCTAATCATTTCAATTACTAAATCGTTAATCGTTTCAACACTCATCATTTGATCTTCTGCATGCATGATGATTAACGAAAAGGTAAGTTGCTTTCCTAAAGCCTCTTCTTGAATCAATTCGAGATGAGCATTATGTCCCACTAACAAAAACTGACGTGATTCCTTCAGTTTTGCTTCAGCTTCTTCATATAGACCTTCTCTGGCTGCATAAAGTGCTTCCATGACCAAACTTTTCGCTGTACCTACATTACTGATAATATTAAATGCTATTAGTTCCATACCTTCCATACCATTGATCCTCCTTTCCACCTTTGATTCTATGCTTGTTATAATTTAATTATCTTCAGCATACACTGGCAATAAAATATAATGCCGGACCATATTTTGATTCTTTAAATACATTTAACAAATGCTTAACAGTATCATCTGCTGATAAAGCAGTCCCCACTTGAACGATAACTTTAATCTTTCCTAGCCTTTTGGAAGTGGTAACAACCTTTTCATCTTCATACTCTTTAAAGAAATCATGTACAAATTTAATTTGACCGCATGTAAACTCAACATCGTATTTATTCATTCCTTTTTACCTTAAGCCGTTTTTTCTGAATCTAATTTGCTATCACTGGTATTCTCAACTGATTTGTTAGATGCAAGTACAAAAGGTAAGTAAATAAGCGTTGATACAGCCAAACAAACAAATCCAATAATTAAAGCAAGCCAGTTACCACCCGTTCCTAAGAAAGCAATAAGTGGTCCCGGAGTTGTCCATGGAACGCTATACGCAATAGGAGGAATTAATCCTGTTGCAATTGCAGCATATCCAATAATGATATTAACGGCAGGTACAAGTATAAAAGGTATTATCAAAATTGGATTTAATACAACAGGAAGGCCAAATATAATAGGTTCATTGATATTAAATAGTCCCGGAGCAAGAGAAAGCTTCCCAATTTCACGGTATTCTTTCCTTCTAGATACTAAGAATATGGCAATCAATAATCCTAATGTCATCCCTGATCCCCCGTAGTTAGCGAAGGCATCATTGATGGCCCATGTAACAGGGTATGGTGCACCCCAAGCTGAGCCATGTGCAGCAACATAGTTCAAGTTTTCCAAGTTAGCTTCAGCAAACATTGCTTCACGAATTGCGGCAATTGTGTTTGGACCATGAATTCCAAATACCCATAAAAGATTAGATACTATAGCTAATATGACGAGAGACACGACATTTGTTCCTAAATGTTTTAAAGGTGTTTGAAGGGCAGCGTATATCAATTCATGTAACCCGTCTGCATAAAACTTATTAATGACAGCGTTACCAATTGCAAATACAATGGTAATTATAATGATTGGAAAAAGCACTTTAAATGATCGTGCAACAGCAGGCGGAACTGATGCCGGCATATTTATTTGCAATTTTTCGGATTTTGATAGCCTACTGAATAATTCTCCAACAAGCAGTCCGACTATTATCGCTACAAACAAACCTTGAGCTCCAACCCACTGAGTCGTTAAAAAGTTTCCACCATCAACTTGTGTGTATGATGGGTAGATAATAAAAAAGGTAGAGAGTGCTGTTAACCCGCATAATAACTCATCAGATTTTAATGAGATAGCTATATTCCTAGCAACTAGAAAAACAATAAACATAGATAAGATATTGGAGGAACCATTTAACACTGGTGAGAAGACAGACTGTAAATCTGCCAAGTTGGGAAATAATTTATGCAAGAATAGTATTTTTGCAATAAATCCATCTGGAGCCAAAACAGCAAAGTTTAATAGAACAATTAGAGATCCTGCTAAAGTAATTGGAAAGGATAAAATAAAAGCATCACGGATAGCGACAATATGTCGCTGTGAATTCAACTTGGAAGCAATAGGTACTAGTGCCTTTTCTGCAACCTTTTCAAACGTGGCCATAAACCCCATGATTAATACCTCCTGAATGATAAAGCTAAGATTCATTTCTCTTACATTTGAGTTTCATTCTTGAATAAAATAGTTCAAATACTCTTATTCAATTAGACTTAACGCCTTTTCCAAGACTGCCTTCCCATTCATCATTCCATAATCCCTCATGTCAATAATTTCAACTGGTACTCGTCCATCAATAATCGTGTCTACTTGTGGTTTTTGATACCTGACTTGGGGTCCTAACAAGACAACATCGACTTCACTGGCTACACTTTCACATTGAGATATCGGTAAAGCAAGAATATCAATTTCTACCCCTTTTTCTTTCGCAGCATCATTCATCTTATTAACTAGCAGACTGGTAGACATTCCCGCTGCACAAACTAATAATATTTTTTTCATATTCCATTCCTCCATTTTAGTTAGTTAGCTCGCATTTTATAAATTTTTTCCACCTGTTTTAATTACTTCTTTATACCAATAAAAGCTTTTCTTTTTAATTCTTTTTAAATTCTTTTCATTATCTTCGTCGCGATCTACATAGACAAAACCATATCTTTTTTGATAACCATTCAACCAGCTTAATAAATCCGTAAATGACCACGTACAATAACCCAGTAAATCTACACCATCTTCAATGGCTAGTCCACACGCCTCAACATGAGATCGAATATAGTCAATTCGATAGTCATCATTGACTTGATTGTTTTCTTCTAATTCATCAAATTCGCCTAGACCATTTTCGGTAATCAATAAAGGCAAATTATATCGACTGGTCAAGCGGCGAAGTCCAATTCTTAAGCCGGTAGGATCAATTTCCCAATCCCAGTTTGTTGACTCTAAGTATGGATTCTTCTTAGATTTAAATAATCCAGGAATACCTTGCTCTTCAGATGAACCCTTTTTACCAGTCGTATTCATGGACCCTTTTCCAACACCATTGTTTAGTGGATTCATTTCAACTGTTCCTGTACGATAGTAGTTTACTCCAATAAAATCTGGTCTACCAAATGCTAATAATTCAAAATCTCCTTCGCAAATAGTTGGAGTTAAATCTAATTTGTCTAAATAATTCCACATTATAGTTGGGTATTTTCCCCAACAATAGACATCCAACCACCAATAATTATTGAGCTCTTCAGCATTTTCAAAGGATAAAATATTATCAGGATGACAATTTAGCGGATAAGTAGGTCCGTATGCAAAACTCGGTCCAACTTTACCATCTGGAACAAATCTTCTAAAGGACTGAATGGCCTTCGCATTTGCTAAATTGGCAATATGATTAGCTTCATACATCCTTTTTGTATCTTTTACACTTGGTGGATGGATTCCTAAATCATAACCTAATCCGATAAAAACATTTTGTTCATTTAATGTAACCCAATATTTCACCCTGTCTCCATACCGTTTATAAAGCGTTATGCAGTATTCATTAAAATCATCAATAATATCACGTGATTCCCATGCACCATATAAATCCATCAATGCTTGTGGTACATCCCAATGGTAGATTGTAATAATAGGTTCAATTTTGTGTTCTATAAGCTCATTAATTAAATCATCATAAAACTGTAATCCAGCTTCATTTACTTCTCCTCTGCCCTCTGGATAAATCCGACTCCAAGCAATAGAAAATCTATATGCTTTCAAGCCCATTTCAGCCATCAATGCAACATCTTCTTTATAACGATTATAATGATCAACTGCAACATCACCATTTGTCGCTTGAAAAGTATTACCAGGTATCTTTGTAAAGGTATCCCATACAGATGGCCCTTTTCCTTCCTGGTTCCAAGCCCCCTCTACTTGATAAGCTGCAGAAGCAGACCCCCATAGAAAGTTCTCAGGAAAGTTCAGTTCACCTTTATGACTCATACTATCCCTCCTCTTGATAATGATTGTACGCGCTTTCAAAGGAATTGTACGCAAAAGTTCGATTTTAGTTCTTCTTATTATTAAAAGGAATTTGTTACATTTATGGAACAACCTGTTTTTTCATTTCCTAATTATGATAAGATTCATTTATACTAATTTAATAGTCAATTATATTTTTTTCATACGGAGGAACCTAAGATGTTTTCTAACGAAGAGATTGCTTCATTAAATGATTTAGAATTTTCCTTATATAACTACGTTACGAAGAATAGTGAAAAGGTAATCTACATGCGGATTCGGGAACTTGCGGATAACACGCATGTTTCAACCTCCTCTATTTTACGTTTTT
>NZ_AJTN02000163.1 GCF_000305495.1 Peribacillus psychrosaccharolyticus ATCC 23296
AGACCGATTCACTACATTATCTACAGACTAATTCCTTGGATAAAAAAAGGTAGTCCTCCGGATAATGAACCATATTTAGATAACTGACAATGAAAAAGATACTGTTAAAATGAAAGCCAACGACAAAGGGAGTTGTAAAAAATGCGTGGAGAGTTTGTGTATTTAAGGCCTGTTGAGAAAGAGGATATGAGAAGTTTTTACCAGGCAGTCCATGAACAGGAAATAAGGGATATGACCGGTACCAGAAATACCTTCACTATGGAACAGTTGTATGCACATTATGAAGAAATCACCAATGATTCTACACGTTATGACTTTGCCATTTGTTTACTAGAAAGTCATGAAATTCTTGGTGACTTATCCATTTTAGAAATAGACAAAATAAATCAAAAAGCAGGATTTAGAATATCCTTACATAATACAAACTATTTAAATAAGGGATATGGCACAGAGGCTGTTCAATTAGCCCTGCAATTTACCTTTGAGAAGCTTAAGTTAAATCGGTTACAATTAGAAGTTTTTTCACATAATATCCGCGGCATTAAATCCTATGAAAAAGCAGGATTTAAACAAGAAGGGATTATTAGACAGTCAATTTATTTAAATAATCACTTTTCAGATGAGATTATAATGGGGATGCTACAAAAAGAATATTTTGACCTACATCAAAAGTAGACTAGGCTTTTTGTCACTTTAACTGTTGACAAAAATGGGCAAGGAGTTAAACCCCTTGCCTTTTTTGCTTTTTCTTACTTCTCCTGTACATTAACCACTAATGTTGGACCTTATCATTCTCTTAAGATCCATTGCCTTCTCGTATTATTTTCAATGCTGCACAGCTGATTTACGCGTGAAACATTAGGGCTGTTTCAACTTAAAAACGCCCAATCGCAACAAATAATGCTAACGCCAAGAAAACGATATTTACACCAATATCTCGATATTCTTTACGTCTAATATGGAATATGGCACCGAAAAATACGATTGCGGCAAGACCTACTGCTGCAATCGGTGTTAATACAGGTGCGATTTTCGTAGCTTGAGGTAAAATCAACTCAATAGCTCCAATTAATTCTGCTAACCCAATAAAGAAAACTAACCCTTTTGGAACGTCCTTCACCCATGTCCAGGATGTTTTTGCTTTTTCATACTCAAATGCCTTCAGCCAACCGGAATATATAAATCCAACCACTAAAATTCCTTGTACGATCCATAAGACGACATTCATTTTATCCCACCTCCCACTCAATGTTTCAACAGTCTACTCTTAGTTCTTGAAACGCCTCTTCTTAGGCCCTTTGGTATAGGAAATGGGTACTTTATTAAACATATTGTACAAAAAGTAACCTTAGACCAATTACTATATTTTTGATAATTGCCAGCCTTTTACATTAAAATGGCCACCAATTGGCTGCGTAATATAAACTCTAACTATTTAGAGGTCACATCACTTTCTCGGTGCTTGTAAACTTGTAATATACTTAAATTTGATTTGCCATTTACCGAATATTGAATATATTTATATTAAAATATTGATTTCCTATCCAGATTTAACCGTATATCTTCAAAAATAGCGAATCAACTTTCCATTCCTTTTGCCATTGAACTAGATAGTAAGTCAGGAAAGAACTTTCCGGCCAAGCACAGGAATTTTGAAACACCGGGAACGACACGCTTTTTGTTTTTTTCCATTCCTTTAATACCATGCTTAACGAGCGTAGCTAAACTCATATTCGGAATGCCGTCTACAGATTTTACACTTGATTCAAGATTTGTTTCTGCACCAAGATGTAGTACAAGATTTGTTTCTGTAACAAGCGGTGGTACAAGCTCCATGACGTGAACGTTTTTCCCCGACTTATTTAACTGGATACGAAGCGCATCAGTAAACATATGAATACCAGCTTTCGTCGCAGAATAGACAGGATGCATAGGTGAAGTTATATAAGAAAGACCAGAACTGACTGTTACAATCATTGATTCATTTTGCTCAGTAAGCTGTGGCAGCAAAGCTTTTGTCATCCACATTGTACCATTTAGGTTGGTTTCAACTTCAGTCGTTAAGTGTTCAATCTCCAACATTTCATCAAGCAGCTTAAACGGACGCATAATACCAGCTGAATGGAATAGTACATTTGCTTCAGGATAGTTTTCCTTTATGAATGCTGCCATTTTACGAACTGAGTCAGCATTTGACACATCCCCCTGCAGTCCAATGAGTCCTTTATGTTCCTTCATTACTTGATCTATTGTTTGCTGATTGCGACCAATGACAATTACTTTATTCCCCCGTTTTAAAAATTCTTTAGCAAAAGCAAGACCTATTCCTGAAGTACCGCCCGTAATAATAATCGTATTATTTGAAAGCTTCATTATAAATTCCTCCTCAACTGGTTACATTTTTTTAAATTTGTAACTAACAATTTATAATTTACCCTATGTTGCTACAAAAGTCAATTTTTGTAACCAGTTAAGTTATGTCGTATAATGAATATATGAAAAAGTTAAGTAAAGAACTCATTTTAGAAACTGCACACAATATGGTAGTTAAGCAAGGTATGGAAAAAGTTACTCTTTCACAAATTGGCAAAGAACTAGGCACGAGCCACGCAGCAATTTACAAGTATTTCACAGGAAAGGAGGAATTATGGACATCCCTTTCGCTTTCATGGCTGGATAATGAACTAACAAAGCTTTTTCCTTTTGACACTGAAAATTATTCATCTACAAAGGAAATCGTACATGATTGGCTTTGGTCTTTAAGTGAATCAAAATATAAAGCGTATCAACGCGAACCAGAAATGTTTAAGTTATATACGACATATATAGAGGGGAATCCATCCGTCTTAGCCCGTCACATTACTGATTTATTGGGTAGCTTGAAAGAGGCAAGTAAAATTGAGGACAAACATAAATTAAAGGCCATATTAACAGCATTTTCCTATTTCTCAGCCCCTTCCTTTGCAGAAATTTGGCCTCATATTGACTTCAAAACAGAATTCGAAGCTGTATGGAGACTGGTCGAGAAAGGAATATAAGGAATCTTGTTAATAATAAAAATCAAAGAACCCAGCTAATCTTCTTTATATGAAGGTAGCTGGGTTTTAACGTTGCATGTGCAAAATATCTCGTTGTCGGGGATCTTCTTTGTTTCTCGGTGCAACTGCTTAGATAAAAAAAGGAATTAAAAAAAATCACCGTTGAATTGGTGATTTTTTAGTTTGTTTTAATGAAATTTGGGAGGGGGTCGGACACAACATGAAATCTTAAACGGTAATCAAACTTTCATCCTTAATCCTCTATCCTACTTCCTATAATTTCAATTTTCGATAAAAGTGAACTAACTCAATCTTTTTCCCTTACTCTTTGTGTATCTCTTATATTCTTTTGAACCGTTATAGCTGCAAATAAACTTAGGACGAATGCCATACCATAAAATCCTTTTTCGCTTAAAATAATACTTCCTGCATTGTATAAACCGATGGCCATTAATGCAATCGATACAATAAGTGCGAACCAACTAATACCATAATAAATATTAGTAACTGGTAGTCCTTCATCTTTATCCCTAACTGCTTTTTGTAAAGATATTGCGGCATAGAGTCCGAATACTAACACTGCAAAGTAATAGCCTTTTTCGTTCAATTGCATATTTGCGTTAAATAAACCGATAAGATAAGATGCCACACCTACTAATAGTGCTGCCCAAGAAGCACCTTTGAACGCTGCAGTCGGTTCCCCCTCTCTCCTCTCTTCTTTTACTATTAAATCATTTCTTTTTTCTTTTTCTAATGAAACTTCGTTATCAATGGACATTCAATGTTTCGCCCTCTTTCCTAACATTTAATAAAAATGGAGCACTAGAGGCAGTGTGGTACCCCTTCTTTTATACTATTATATAGAAATTAATGACAAATAATATATTATTAATTAATAATTTCCATTTTATTTTTTCTAAACTGGCAACTTGCTTACCTGTTCGTAGTTGATTAGATTAATTCATAAAGAATTAAGGTAGGTCTTCTAACCAGCGAATACAGCATGCAGCTGCTGCATGGGCAGTCTTTTTTTGTTGGCTCGCCATGATGAACAGAGGTCGAATCAACCTGAGAAAGGGCCGAATGTTTACAATTTTGGGCCGAATGAATGACAGAATGGGCCGAATAAACAGTAAAAAGGGCCGAATCAGCTGCTGAATAGTTGTTTCACAGCCCCAACATGATGGATCAAACGACCTTTTCAGGTAAAAAGATTAGATGATACACTATTTTAAGTACTTTTTGACAGCAAAATAGCATTCTGGCATTCTTGCTGCTCATATCCCAATATATATTGATTAATTTCATGATGATCACTTCACTATCAAGTAGAACAGCACTTGTCCTTCCTCCTCCCTGTTCAAGCTGCGCTTTCAGCTATTTCCACCCTACTTATATCTGGATCATAAAATTTACCGCGATATCTTTACTAGAACATTCAATGGTTTTTATTTTATTTTATTCAGTACCTTGCAATAAACAGTAGCATATGGTAAATTAATGAAGAAGGTGTACTACTTGATATTAGGTACTGTTTAATAAATAGTACCTATTCATACAGAAAGGAATGATAGGGCATTGAATGTACAATTTAAAAAAGGCGTCTTGGAGCTATGCGTGCTAGTGTTGCTTGATAAGCAAGACCGATATGGCTATGAGCTCGTTCAGAAGATTTCAGATCAGATTGAAATATCGGAAGGCTCGGTTTATCCACTATTACGAAGATTGACGAAGGAAGAGTACTTTACGACATATTTACAAGAGTCATCTGAAGGTCCACCGCGTAAGTATTACAAGTTGACTGATAAAGGTCGGGAATACCTTCACGAATTGCTGACAGAGTGGAATGAGTTTTCTAATGGAGTCAATCAATTAATCGAGGAAGGTGTATGCAAATGAATAAAGAACAATTTTTAAAACAGTTGGAAGCTTTTCTGAAAAGGCTTTCTTTAGAAGAAAGACAAGATATCCTCCAAGATTACAAAGAGTACTATGCAATGGGAATCGAAAAGGGAAAGTCGGAGCAAGAAATTTCAGCATCCCTTGGACATCCTAAACAAATTGCCAAGGAGCTGCTGGCCTCCTACCATCTTGATATGGTTGAACAAACGACTTCTTCCGGAAACATTTTACGCGCAGTTTGGGCTGTGATCGGGTTGGGATTCTTCAATATCCTCATTGTCCTCGGACCTTTTTGTGCACTAGCGGGTGTTGTGATTTCCGGATGGCTAGCGTCTGTTGCGTTCATTCTTTCACCACTTGGTGTCCTTATTAATCTATTTTTAGGTCAATTTAGAATGTCTGATATGTTCTTCTCGCTAGGTCTTTGTGGGATTGGAATATTCATAGCGATGGGAATGCTCGTCGCGACAAAATCTCTAACTAAAGGATTTATTCGCTACTTGAAATTTAACATTACTTTTGTGAAGGGCGGGGTGAAGCATGAGTAAAAAATTATCAATCCTTGCGTTGCTTCTATTATTAATTGGCGGTATAGGCAGTTTCTTTACGTTTTCTCAAACCAATCAGGATGAAATTACGACAGAAAAAACGGTAAATTCTGATATGGTGAAGGAGGTCCAGATCCTCACAAACAATGCAACTGTAGAAATTGTTCCTACTTCGGATACAGAGACTAACGTAGAGCTTGTAACTAAAGGGGTAGATGTATCTAAAATGGATTTTTCTACCAAAGTAATAGGAAAGAAACTTACCATCAGATTAAAAGAACCCAGTACCTTTAGCATTGGATTTAACATTCGATCATCTCATTTATACGTATATGTCCCGCAAAAGTTGTATAATTCCTTTGTCATCGAAAATGATAATGGAAATATGAAAATGTCAGAGTTGAAAATAAAGAATTTGAAAGCTCAAACGAATAATGGTCGTATTGAATTAAATAAGATTGTCGCAGAAAATGTTGATGTAAAAAGTGCAAATGGCAGGCTGGATCTTCATGATGTAGAAGGAAATCTCAAGGGGTCCTCAAATAATGGTCAAATATCGCTCGCTACAAAGGATTTAAACCGGAACATACAATTAGAGAGCGACAATGGCAAAATTACGATTGAAACGGATAAGGAACCGACTAATACCACCTTTAAAGTATCTGCAGACAATGGGAAAATCAATATCCTCGATAAATATGAGGGAAATACAGTCATTGGAAAGGGAGACAATCTAGTTGATCTAGAATCGAATAATGGCAAAATTGAAGTGATAAAATCAAAGTGAATGGTGGAAAAAGTATGGTCTAACAAACGTCTTACATCATTGGTAAATCTTTTTTAGACTCACGCGTCGAAGGATAATCAAATTCATGGCTAATTAAGAAATTTGCTAAAATATATGTGTTACTGGTAAACTTCTGTTCTTAAAACTCTAGTATGGCATCAAAAAAGGGATTCATTTTCCGTTACACTTCTTAAAGTCGGTTCCTACGCTCAATGGGATTCGACTTTTTTCTGTTATTGGTGGAGCCATCCCCCCTTTCACATTCAGCTAATCGCCGAAAGACCCTGGAACGGAAATCACCAGCCCCATTTCAGTAACTAAAAAAAGACTGTAGACAAACTCCATTATCATCGAGTTTGTCTACAGTCTCAAAGCTTTATCTGATAGATTTCAAGTAGTCTTGTGCATGCTGCTGGAACTCAGCATATTTAGTGATTTCATTTGTGTAGGGTTGTTTCTCGATTACATGATAACTACTGTCTTTATTGATGTCGACAGATGCCTGATAAATATAGCTGCCATTTCCAATGAGGTCGATCCACGTTTTTGATAGATTATTATGGACGACACATTGTACTTTTCCACCATTATTGTAAACGGAGATCGGTGTTTCTAATTGATTTAAACCGAGCTCACAGGTTACAAGACTTGAGGCGGACATAGCGGTGCCGCAGGCATTGGTAAAGCCGACACCTCGTTCGTAGGTCCTTACAAATATTTCGCCATCTTTCAGCTGTTTGACAAAACTCATGTTGACACCATCAGGGAATAAATCATTTGGGCCGTTTACCTGTGAGGCCAGTTCCTCCTGCAGGTTAGAATCTATTTCACTCCAGTCAACAAGTGCAATCGCATGTGGATTTGGCACTGCTAACGCGGTGAACGCTATCGTCTCTGACAAGGACGGAAGTATTTCATTACGTAATGTATCTTTATCAATAGAAAGCGGGAGATCTGACGCCTTAAAGCTAATTGGTGAAATTTCCACACTGAACGTCGGTATTCCTTCGTAGATATCGGCTGTCTTTGCTGCCGCTAGGTTCGCTTTCATTGTTTCAATAACCATTTGCTCTAGGTTTAATTTCTCATAAACAAATCTAGCCACACAGCGAAGTCCGTTACCGCACATGGAGGCTTCTGTGCCGTCTGAATTAAAAACTCTCATTCTGGCATCAGCTGCATGACTTTTCATAACAAACAGGATTCCATCTGCTCCAAGTTCTCCATCACGTTTGCATAGTGATAGGGCAAGCTCACTTCTTTCTGTTTCTGAGAAAGAAAGATCAGTCGTTAATTCATCAATTAATAGAAAATCATTGCTCGAACCATGGCATTTGAGAATGTCGAGTAACATCGCTGCACTTCCTTTACGAATAATATAAACAATTGTGATAATATATTGGTATCATAGCATTTCAGAAAAGGAAGTGCCACCAATTGAAAGTGAAATCCGTCTTCAAAAAGTATACTTGCTGGTTTGAGTTTTTTATTAATCCTGATGAACTTTTTCCTGAAATAACCCCTGGGACTAAAAGTGTGGACGTTCATGCAGCTATTTTTTCCGAGCAGCAAGTTGTTTTATGGTCAGGTATCGTTTCTGTCAAAATTAATGAATTTGGTATCTTCCCAGATCCAAAACAAGCACGTAAGCTCCCTGTACCAGATACGATCAAGAAAATGTTTCTACTCGAACTCAGACGCTATATTAAACCACAAAAGGCATTTTTATAAAGAAAGAGCATTCAACAGTTTCTTGCTGAATGCCCCTTTTTCTATTTACGAGATAAAACTAAAAGAAAGATAGGCCAAGAAGAGTAGTCCAATTACATACATCGGGACACTGACCTGTTTTCCTTTACCGAGTACTATTTGTATAAATGGATAGAGAATAAACCCAAAAGCCATTCCGTCTGCAATACTGTATGTCAACGGAATCATCGCGATTGTCATCAAAGCTGGAATGCTCTCTGAAAGATCAGTAAGATTCAAGTTTCGGAGATTACCGAGCATTAAAAGACCGATCATAATAAGAATGGGTGCAATGGCACTGTCAGGAATAATCTGAATGATTGGAAGCAAGAAAATGGAGAGTCCGAATAACAAACCAGTTACTACAGCCGTTAAGCCTGTTCTTCCACCTGAAGCAATGCCGGCAGCGGTCTCAACAGTAGCAACCGTAGGACTTGAGCCAAACAGGCCTGAAATCATCGTTGAAATACTGGTAGCCTGTAAGGATTTCCGGTATTTGTCTGGACGATTAATGCTTGAAACATGACCGTGTACTAGTCCGATGTTTTCAAAAACCAGTACCATGGTCATCGCAAAAACAGCCATCCAAAAATTCAACTGATTGATATCTGCAAATGAGAAGGCAGCGAAAACGCCGGCATACGATCCCATATCGACCCCGCTAAAGGTGATTCCAGATACATCCAGAGTACCGAAGCAAAATGCAAGTAACGTTCCTCCAACAATCGTCAGTAAGAAGTTCCCTGGGACATTTTTCAGAAATAAGCCGATGGCCAATAGAAGAGTCAGGACCATCACCAGCACCTCAGGATCATTTAAATGACCCATCGCTAAAATCGAGCTGGAACCACTGACGACTAGACCGCCTTTTTCAAGACCTAATAGAAGTAAAAATAGTCCAAGACCAATCGATATCGCTTCTTTTAGTGAATCCGGAATGGCCTCATTAATAATTCGGGCAAATGGAGTAAAAGCAATAACCACAAAGATAGCTCCTGAAAGGAACACAGCTCCTAAAGCTGATTGCCAAGTAAGCCCCATCGTTTGTACCATCGTATAAGCAAAGAGAGCATTAACGCCCATTCCTGGTACAAGAATAATCGGCATATTCGCCCAAAATCCCATTAAAAGACAACTTGCTGCTGATAACAAAACTGTCGCTGTGACCGCTGCCTCGAGCGGAATCCCCGCTTCTGCAAGAATCATTGCATTCACAATCATGATGTAGACAATCGTGAAATAACTAACTGTACCGGCGAGAACTTCACGTTTCGTTTTCGTCTGGTTTTCAGTCAGCTTAAAGGTCTTCTCTAATAATCTGTTCGGTTTCATAGTAGTTCCTTTTTACTAGTATCCCTCGCCCGCCCGTTTGTATATGTGACAAACTACACTCTGTGATTTTACCAGAAAATCTGAACTAATCAACTATCTTTCTTAGATTTATACAATTTAGACAGATACAGGCTGCCAAATACTTTTGGCAGCCTGTATCGTTCTATATACATAATTTATTTTTGTGCCAGCTCATATCCATCAATGATGACATCTAATTTTCCTGTATCAGGTGCAACTACCAGCCCATGAATCGGAATTTCCTTAGGAACTAGTGGATGGTTTCTAATCACACTCACACTATTTTTAATACTCTCTGAAACATCATCGAACCCTCTTAAGAAGTTACGTAAATGAATACCAGAATTCTCAATGGTTTCAATCGTTTGTTCCGGAATTCCCCGCTCCGTCATCTTACTGATGATCGAATCAACATTTACGGAAGACATACCGCAATCGTGATGACCAATAACAAAAATCTCATCTGCATGCAGCTCATAGATAGCCACAAGAATACTACGCATCGCACTGCCAAATGGATGGGACACAATAGCACCAGCTGTTTTAAGGAATTTCACATCGCCATTTCTAATGTTCATGGATTTTGGGAGCAGTTCAACCAGACGTGTATCCATACAGCTTAGCACCAGCATCCGTTTATCTGGAAACTTATCTGTTTCATACTTAACGTATTCTTCGTCATTGACAAACTTTTTATTAAAGTCAACAATTTCATGTAACAATGTCATCTTACTCACCAGTCTTCCTATGTATTTTTTATTTATTTAGTAAACATTATACTAATATTTAATTTATATTGTTCACATTTTGCTCAAAAATAAGCCTTTAGTTGGACCGGTGATTATAAACAGAGGCTACATACCCAAGTACCACGATTTTGTCATCGATCTTCGCCGAAGAATGAAAGGTAAGGATAGGTGTGTTCAATTCCTTAAAAATTGTGCTCCATTCTCTTGGCATCCAGCCTTTTTGAAAAGTAACAAGGTTAGCTCCTGCTTGATTTTTTATTTCGAAATTTGTAAAGAAATTATTAGGATTGACAGTCATCCACTCACTTCCATTCTGCCCCCTTATCTCTCCTTTAAATGAAAACAAAGATTCTTTGTATGTTTGTCGAAAGCAGCCGATCACTTCACCATTTACAATCATCGTTACACCCTGTTTAATTCCCCCTCTTAGGTTATATTCAGCCACCAATTCCCCATCCGTTCCATAAAGCCCATACTTTTTCGGTAAAATAATGGAAAGGACACTAGGAATCAGCCATAAATACCACTTCATGTTCTGATCGCGAACTTCTCCTACCAGCTTGCCATTCGGCGCGAAAAGCAGCATTCGTAATGTTGGAGCTGGGAGAAAGGTTACAAGCAGGTTTTCTTCTTTAAATAAATTACTATTTTTTTGAACAACCATTTCTGGAAAATTAATCAGCCGGTTTTCATAAATACGATAGCCAATGAAGTGAAAGATGGAAAGCAGAATAAAAGGTCCAGTAATGAAAAATACATTTGTATCGAGTACTTTCATGACCTTCAAAATAAAAAAAGAAAAGGCTAAGCCCGTACAAGTCCAAGCAGCATAGAAACACATTTTAGCGATTTGATTATAGTAGGTTCGAATATCCATAGCAAACTCCCTTTGGACGTGTTTTTTCCTTAATGGATTACTCTATTAAAACTACTATATTCCTATAAACGCAAAGATAGAAGTAGTTACGGTTTTATTCGGACATTTGACATAAGGTAAACTATCCTGGAGCTTTCAATCTGGTTGCTTAATTTCTTTAATTTCAATATTGTTTTCCTTTGCCTGGGTAAGGATGGCACGTCGAACACTCTTGATGTAACCGTTTTCTTTAACATGTATTTGGTTTTTGTCATCAAAGGTAATCACGTATTCTCCAATCTTTTTTTCTGATTCTAGTGAATACGTTAATTCTTGTATATCGCTCCACTCATAACGATGCGTATCATTTGAGAAAACCGTTTTATAGACAATCCCTGTTGTAGAAAATGACTGAAAGCTTTGTGAAGCACTGTAGAACAGCCATAGACCAACACAGACACATATAAAACTAGCAGTTTTAGACCAATTGCTACGGTCAAACCAAAATAGGAGAAACAAAGATAAAACCAGCAGAAAAAAACCTACTCCACACACAAAGTAGTTAACACGAGTTGCGACTGTCACCCAGGTATCTGTTGATTCTTGGAAGAGGTTGATTAAGGTCTGAGGAAGAATAAAAAGCAAAATAGGAGAAATAAACAGCAGGCCGACCGATAGAGCTAAGTATATATGTCTCGGTTCTTCATTATACATCCTTACCCCTCTTTTCTCTATTATTGGAGAGAAAAAAATGTCCGCAAATAGCCGGACATTTTACTTTTATAGAATTCTTAAAATAAATGGGATTCGATACTCAGTTCCCTCGTATGCTTTAACTGCGGCAATAATCGTGAAAACGATTTGAGCTATACATACGATAGGCAACAAGATGAAACCAACTAAGAGAAATATGGACACCCCTGCCACCACACCATAAATCACATAGGAAATTAAGAAATTAAAATACTCTCTCCCATAATAATCTACATACTTTGAAGAATCCTTTTTTAACAGCCAGATAATTAACGGCCCTATAAAAGCAGTAAAAAAACTGGATACATAAATCAACATAGACATAACCCGTTCGTCGTTACTAGGCATAAACTCCGCCTCCTTTTTAGCTAGTATAGCTATTATACGATACATAGTCCTTAAGGTTTCAAAAAACATAAAAATAATGTATGTTCCTATTTCACCAGCATACATTTGAAAACATGGTCAAGCTATTTAGAACGGAGATGAATTCTCATGTTAACTGGATTACAGGCATTTATACTCGGAGTGATTCAAGGATTAACAGAATTTTTGCCTATATCAAGCACAGGTCATCTATATCTAGGCAGGCATTTATTCCACCTCGATGAAGCGGGAATATTTCTTGATACCATGCTGCATATAGGAACACTAATAGCTCTGGTTGTCGTTTATAAAGCTGAACTTGTTAAGATCTTGAAAAATCCTTTTTCAAAGTTAACACTTCTGCTCATTGCCGGTACGATTCCTGCAGTCATCGCTGGCCTATTATTGAGTGATTGGTTTGACGATCTTTCAAAAAGCGGAGTAACAATCGGCTGGGAATTTCTAGCTACAGGATTCATACTATGGTTCGCTGATCAAGCTGGTTCTGGAAAAAAGTCACTTGATGACATCTCTGTCAAAGATGCATTAATCATTGGGAGTTTCCAAGCAGCAGCGATAATGCCTGCATTATCCCGATCGGGGCTGACCATTGCTGCTGGTTTGTTTTGCAAACTTGATCGTGCCACAGCAGCTTATTTTTCTTTTCTATTATCAATTCCAGCTATTTCAGGTGGAATCGTTTTTCAACTTAAACCGGTTCTAACCGGCGGTGCTGAAACCCTTCCCTTTTCATCGATGCTGATCGCTACTCTTGCATCTGCCATCTTTGGCTATATTGCAGTAGTGTGGATGATTAACTATTTAAAAAGCCGCTCCCTGAAAGTTTTTTCAATTTATGTTTGGGGACTTGGCAGCTTAGTTCTGATTCTTCAATTTACAGGTGTATTTTAACGAGTACACTCTTGTCTCTTTTCACTTTTTTTCGACTATTTTCGAGATAGGACAAGACGTTGTTTACGACTGGTATGCCTGACTTTCCCGTCCCTTTTACCCATTTATTTTTTCGTAGAAAGAAATAAGAAAATAAAAAAAAGTAGAAAAATGACGAAAAAATAATTAAAAAAACTATTTCCATTTTGG
>NZ_AJTN02000162.1 GCF_000305495.1 Peribacillus psychrosaccharolyticus ATCC 23296
CCCTATGGGGTATTTTTAAGCTGAAAATCATACTCAGACGGGATTAATGGCCGGAATAGCCCAAAAACAGATAAAATCCCCCCCATGGGAATCTAGAAGTCAGCATGTTTTCTTAAATGGGAATCTCCCTAAGATGTATGGGTTAAAAGACCAGCGACCCATTTTTAAAAAAATACTGTGCCCCATGGGATAGACGAGCTTCATCTAAACCACAATGCCTATTTCACTGAAATGCTGGTTAACCATTGCAGAATAAGAAAGGGTATTTTCTCCTGACTAATCTGGACATATTGTACAATAGCTGGGAAGTCATCAGTGGGCACTGTCTTTTGTAACTCGTACCACCATTCTGTTTCATAACGGCAAATCATACTTAGGTTATATAAAACGAGGTAATGATTTAAGAGTTCAGGAAAAAGATAACATGGTGAATGTTTATTTAGTGAAAGCATGTATGTGTTTTCTATAAGGTTAAAATGGATAGGAGAATGTTGGTTCACTGTAAATGGTTCTTCTGTTACTAAGTTGAGTTTAAGCTTATCTGGTTTAACATCCATACTTAACTTTGTTTTTGCTGTTAGGAAGTCACCTAACCGTGCACTTGTCATTTGAAAGGTATCTAGAAGAGAAAGAGGAAGTTCAAAATGATTTTCTGTTTCCGCTAATTTTTCAAAAGTTTTTTTGGGATGAATATGCTGCATCTCAGGGATTTCTCGAATTAGCTGCTCCATGGAGAATTTTTCATGTTCTAATTGTTTCATGTGAAACATTTTCCATGACATATGTGAGAACAAACCATTCTTTTGAGTTTTCACTTCATCTTGTAAAAAGGAGTATTGTTGTTTCTTCCGTTTTCGGGTTGTAACCCCATGAGCTAATACTGAGGTGGTGTCTGGATAGTCGGGATCAATGGTCAGCAGACAAGCCTTTATTAATTGCAGGCAACCGTAAAATAGTAAGATAGGTTGTATGGATAAAGGAGCAGTTCTTGCTTGGGTAAAATAGGTTTGACCATGCTCTAAATAATAGATAAAAGGGTAACAGTTATCATAGCTCTTTGTTTCAATATTTATAATCGAAAGTTTTTGGTAGCATTTTTGTAAATATTGTTGAGTAGATGAGGAAGAATAGTATCGAGTAAAACCGTTCCAAATATTAAGATTAATCAAAAATAGGAACCCCTTTCTAATTAGCAGAAAAATCAAACATTTCAATAACTCCTTGACAGTATATTGTCCAATTGATAACCTACAAATAATATTTTTTTAGCAGGAGGGGAAAAAAGATGTGGGAAACTAAGTTTGCAAAAGAAGGTTTAACGTTCGATGATGTATTATTAATCCCAGCAAAATCTGAGGTACTACCCAATGAGGTGAACCTGCAAGTTACATTAGCAGAAAACCTTAGATTAAATCTGCCGATTATCAGCGCAGGGATGGATACCGTTACTGAAGCTGAAATGGCTATCGCTATGGCAAGACAGGGCGGGCTCGGAATCATCCATAAAAACATGTCGATCGAAGCACAAGCTGAACAAGTAGATAAAGTAAAACGTTCAGAAAGCGGCGTCATTACTGATCCCTTTTTCCTAACCCCAGAGCATCAAGTTTTTGATGCAGAGCATTTAATGGGTAAATACCGTATTTCTGGTGTTCCAATTGTTAACAATGAAAAAGAAAGAAAATTGGTCGGGATCATTACAAACCGTGATTTGCGCTTTATCTCTGATTTTTCCCTCCAGATTTCTGAAGTCATGACTGCAGAAGATTTGGTGACTGCTCCTGTCGGAACAAATTTAAAACAAGCTGAAGAGATTCTTCAAAAATATAAAATTGAAAAACTGCCTTTGGTTAATGAGTCAGGTGTATTAAAAGGACTTATTACGATTAAGGATATTGAGAAAGTGCTGGAATTCCCTAATTCCGCAAAAGATAAGCAAGGCCGCTTATTAGCTGGAGCTGCCGTGGGTGTGACAAAAGATACATTGAAACGTGTAGAGATGCTTGTGAAAGCACAGGTAGATGTAATAGTGATTGATACCGCACATGGTCACTCTAGGGGCGTACAAGATGCTATAAAAGAAATGCGTGCAAACTTCCCAGAATTAACTATTATTGCTGGTAATGTAGCTACAGGAGCAGCAACAAGAGCCTTAATTGAAGCTGGTGCTGACATTGTTAAGGTGGGAATCGGTCCTGGTTCTATTTGTACCACACGGGTGGTTGCGGGTGTCGGTGTTCCACAGATTACCGCTATTTACGATTGTGCTACCGAAGCACGGAAGCTTGGAAAAACCATTATAGCTGATGGTGGTATAAAGTACTCAGGTGATATTGTGAAGGCATTGGCAGCCGGAGGACATGCTGTTATGCTCGGCAGTATGCTTGCAGGGGTTACAGAAAGCCCAGGAGATACTGAGATATTCCAAGGACGCCGCTTTAAGGTTTATCGTGGTATGGGTTCTGTTGCTGCGATGGAGAATGGTTCTAAGGATCGTTATTTCCAAGAAGATAATAAGAAATTCGTCCCTGAAGGTATTGAAGGCAGGTTACCATATAAAGGACCTTTGGCAGATACAGTCTACCAATTAGTCGGTGGTATTCGTTCTGGTATGGGATATTGCGGGTCAGCAGATCTTCATACACTACGTGAGCAGGCACAATTCATCAGAATGACTGGAGCAGGGTTACGTGAAAGTCATCCACATGATGTACAGATTACAAAAGAAGCTCCAAATTACTCATTATAATTAAGAAATTGAAAAATAAAAACTTGTTTGTTAGATGAATAAAAAGCCAGACAGAGGGGAAAGATACTCTGTCTTTTTTTATTAATTTTTTTGTGATAAACTAGACAACGTGTGATTCAAATAACGGAGAGGCTCTTCGTAACATATAGAAGCTATGAAAGTTGGAGGTAAAAAAATTGAAAAAAATCAGCCAGATAACATTGGTTTTTACAATGTTACTAGTTCTCATTGCATCGCAATTTACCTACAGTCCGCTTAAAGCTGCGGCTGAAGATAATACGCTTGGTTTAAAGGCCGAAGCAGCTATTATTCTTGATGGAAAAAGTGGAAAGATTATCTTCGAAAAAAATGCTGATAAAGTATTAGGAATTGCATCAATGTCTAAAATGATGACTGAATACATCATTATGGAAGCTATTAAAGATAAAAAAATTAAGTGGGATGATACAGTAAAGATTAACGAATATATACATAATCTTTCTAAGACTCCCAACTTGTCGAATGTAGGGTTAACACAGGGTGAGGATTACACAGTTAAAGAGCTATACAGTGCAATGGCGATTTATTCAGGTAATGCAGCAACAGTAGCATTAGCAGAGTTGATTTCAGGAAGCGAAAAGAACTTTGTTAAACTTATGAATAAAAAAGCAAAAGAAATTGGATTAAAAGACTTTAAGTTTGTTAACTCAAGCGGATTGAATAATTCCGATTTATTGGGAAATCACCCTGCTGGTGATGCTAATGAAGAAAACGTAATGACAGCAAGAGATACAGCGACACTCGCATACCGTTTAATCACAGATTATCCGGAAGTTCTAGACTTTTCAAAGGTATCTAAATTAGAGTTCCGTGATGGAAAAGAATATCCTAATTTCAACTGGATGCTTCCAGGACTAATCTATGAGTATAAAGGTGTAGATGGGTTAAAAACAGGTTCAACTGACTTTGCTGGTTACGGACATACCGCTACTGCAATCCGTGATGGGCAGCGTTATCTTACCGTTGTAATGAAGTCGACATCTAAAAGCGAACGTTTTGAAGATAGTATTAAATTGATGGATTATGCATTTAGTAACTTCAATACAGAGAAAATTGTACCCGCTGATTATCAGGTGAAAGGAAAAGAAAAATTACCTGTAGCAAAAGGGAAAGAAGACAGCGTTAAAATTCAATCGGAAAAGGCGATTGAGCTTACCATTGAAAAAGGTCAAAAGGGTAACTACGCACCAAAGCTTGTTATTGATAAGGATAAGCTGAATGAAGATGGCGAATTATCAGCTCCTATTAAAAAAGGCGATAAGATTGGGTACTTAACTGTAGACTCTAAAGAAGATTCAGATTATGGATTTATAGACAAAAAGGGTGCTAAAACTGTTCAAGTAGACGTGGTTGCTGCTGAATCTGTTGAAAAGGCTAACTGGTTTGTCTTATCTATGCGTGCAGTTGGAGGATTCTTCGGAGATGTTTGGGACAGTGCTTCCTCAACCGTTAAGGGTTGGTTTTAATTCTTCTCGTAATGATGAATAAAAGGGTTGCAACTTGCAAATAATTATAGTACATTATGGAAAACAAATTGATAAAATGAAAACGTTGATAGGAACTAGTAATAGATGTTTTTTCTAAAGAGAGCCGATGGTTGGTGTGAATCGGTGTAAGGCATTTATGAATCCCTCCTTGAGCAAAGTATGGAACGCCTTAGCTAAAAAGGTTAGTAATTACTTTCGGCTTTAGCCGTTATCTTTATAAGTGGAAAGTTTATTTATTATACTTTCAACTAGGGTGGCAACGCGGGTTAACTCTCGTCCCTTTTCAGGGGACGGGAGTTTTTTGCGTTCATTTTAAAAATTTGAGTTACTAATAGGAGGAATATTAGATGTTAGATTTAAAATACTTACGTAATAATTTTGAACAGGTTAAACACTCATTACAGCATCGCGGCGAGGATTTGACTGATCTGGGTCGTTTTGAAGAGTTAGATGTCAAACGCCGTACATTGATTGCTGAAACGGAGAAATTAAAAAGTCGTCGTAATGAGGTATCACAGCAGGTTGCCGTATTAAAACGCGAAAAACAGGATGCAGATCATCTAATTGTCGAAATGAGACAGGTTGGCGATCAAATTAAGAGTTTCGATGAAGAGCTTCGTAGTGTGGAAGAAGTTTTAGATAAGCTGTTAATGTCTATTCCTAATATTCCTCATGAAAGTGTGCCTGTTGGAGAAACAGAAGATGATAATGTCGAAATACGTAAATGGGGAGAGGTTCCTGCTTTTGATTTTGAACCAAAACCTCACTGGGATGTTGCGACGGAACTAGGAATTCTTGACTTTGAGAGAGCTGCAAAAGTAACAGGCAGTCGTTTTGTTTTTTATAAAGGCCTAGGGGCAAGACTTGAGCGTGCACTAATTAACTTCATGATTGATTTGCATGTTGAAGAACACGGTTATGAGGAAATGCTTCCACCGTATATGGTAAATCGGGCTAGTATGACAGGGACAGGACAGCTTCCTAAATTCGAAGAAGATGCCTTCCGCATTGAAAGTGAAGATTACTTCTTAATTCCTACAGCAGAAGTCCCAGTAACTAATTTCCATCGTGATGAAATTCTAAGTGCAGACAGCTTACCTATCAGCTATGCAGCCTACAGCGCCAGCTTCCGCTCTGAAGCAGGGTCTGCGGGACGTGATACTCGTGGGTTAATCCGTCAGCACCAATTTAACAAAGTAGAGCTTGTTAAATTTGTTAAACCGGAAGATTCTTATGAGGCACTTGAACAATTGACTGGACATGCAGAAAAGGTGCTTCAGCTACTAGATCTTCCGTATCGTGTCTTAAGAATGTGTACGGCTGATCTTGGGTTTACTGCGGCAATGAAGTACGATATTGAAGTGTGGATTCCAAGCTATGAAACATATCGTGAAATCTCTTCTTGTAGTAACTTTGAAGCTTTCCAAGCAAGACGGGCTAATATTCGCTTCCGTCGTGATCCAAAGGGGAAACCGGAGCATGTGCATACGTTAAATGGTTCTGGACTGGCGATTGGCCGGACGGTAGCCGCTATCCTTGAGAACTATCAACAAGCAGATGGCAGTGTGAAAGTTCCTGAGGTTCTTGTTCCATATATGCGCGGAGCAAAAGTAATTAAAGGGTGAGTGGAAGAGAGGGGGACTCCCCTTCTCTTTTATTTATAGATTAAGTAGTATTTTTTCGTTTGATAAATTATTTTAAAAAAACTTTAAAAAGGTTATTGACTTTCGTTTCAAATCCCTGTAATATATAAAATGTTGATACGGAGGAATACCCAAGTCCGGCTGAAGGGATCGGTCTTGAAAACCGACAGGGGTGTCAAAACCCGCGGGGGTTCGAATCCCCCTTCCTCCTCCATACTTATTAAAAACCACAGCGCATAAATTGGATATCGTGAAACCTGTTGCAGAAATGTGGCAGGTTTTTTTAATTTTGTTTTTTCAATATAAAAAAAGCACACCTTTATATGAGGTGTGCTTTTTCTTATATTCTTCTTAATCTTTTTGTTTGATCCATATAAGAGGCAATACGTTCGACAATCGGTTCAATCGAACCCTCGCTGCTTACCAGGTCGTACTCATTTATATTCAACCGTAATACGGGGCATGCGTTGAATTGATTAATCCATTCTTCATAGCGTTGATGCATTTCTGTCCAATAAGCAATAGGAGTCGTTTGTTCCATTGGACGACCGCGGTCTTTAATGCGGCTTAAGATGTCATCTAGTGAACCTTCTAAATAAATCACTAAGTCTGGATGAGGGAAGTAAGGTGTTAATACCATAGCGTCAAATAAGCTTGTATAGGTTTCATAGTCAGTTGGGTTCATCGTCCCTTTTTCATAATGCATTTTAGCAAAGATACCGGTGTCTTCATAAATGGAACGATCTTGAATAAATCCGCCGCCATACTCAAAGATTCTCTTCTGTTCTTTAAAACGTTCTGCTAAAAAATAAATTTGCAGATGGAAGCTCCAGCGATCAAAATCATCGTAGAACTTATCAAGATAAGGATTTGTGTCGACTTTTTCAAATGAAGTTCTAAATTGTAAAGCATTTGCTAAAGCGTTCGTCATGGTTGATTTACCGACGCCTACTGTGCCAGCAATCGTAATGACAGAGTTGGCGGGGATATCATATTTTTTCCGAAGGTTCATGCGTAAAAACTCCTTTGTGAAGTGCGAATTCAATTTCGGTTACAATTGCCTCTAAATCATCCTTGTTTTCAACGAAATCCATTTGGTCGCCATTAAAGCGCAGTACCGGAATATCCGGATGCTGTTTTTCAAATGTTTCCATAAAGATTTTATAATCGAGGGATAATTGCTCTAGATAGAGGGGACTAATGTTTTTTTCGAAATCCCTGCCCCTTTTACCAATACGATTAAATAAGGTTTCAAGACTTGCATCAAGATAAATCACCATATTTGGCTTAGGCATGTCTTTCGTTAAGATAGTAAAGATCTCTAAGTATTTATCATACTGTTGGTCCTTCAGGGTTCTTTGGGCGAAGATAAGATTTTTGAAGATATGGTAATCGGCTACTACGGATTTCTCTTGAGCTAGATAGTTAGCCTGGATATCTTCCAGCTGCTTATAGCGATTACAAAGGAAAAACATTTCCGTTTGAAAGCTCCACTCTTCGATATTATTATAAAATTTTCCGAGAAAAGGATTTTCGTCAACAATCTCCTTTAACAAAGAAAATTGAAAATGGTTAGAGAGTGCTTTTGCAAGAGATGTCTTCCCCACACCAATTGGACCCTCAACGGTAATAAACGGTGTGCTTTTCATTGGATTGTTCCTCCTCCAAAAAAACAACCTGCAAAGCAGGATAGGTTCTTGGTTAATTTTTCACATCATAATGGTCATTCAGATATGCCATGAATTATTGTATCATAGACATTTGACCTAGGCTTAAAAATTAATACAATATACGACAAAAAAAGCTAGGGGCAAATCGCCGCAAGCTTGATTGAATATTCATCTAGTTAGACCTAATTTGACGAAATATCTGCTTTTAAGACATGTTTCATCATAAGTAAAGCATACTCGTTATCCTGAGGTGAGGCAGAAGCTAAACAATTTTGTGGAACTGAAAGTGTATATTCCCGCATATAGGCATCGTTAGCCGTAAATAACACGCATATATTCCCTGCTATACCTGTTATCGTTAAGTGGGTTACGTTGAGATGGTGAAGCAGCGTGTTTAATGCGGTACCATAAAAAGCCGAATACTTTGGTTTAATTAAAAAAAATCATCCTTATCAGGAGATATCTTATCAATGATCGCCTTGTTTTGTTCATTTCGGCAGGTTTTTATAATTTTTTGGAAATCAGCCTGCCATAAATTATAATGATCATTAACATAGATAATAGGATTGTTATCCTGTCTGAACTGTTGCTTAATCTGTAGTATGGGTTTAATAATAGGTGTTGTATGTTGGAGAAGCAAAGAACCATGAGGAAAGGCAAAATCATTTATCATATCTATAATCAGCAATGCGCGTTTTGGCTGGTTGTTCATACGGTAAGCCTCCTAAGTATGGGGTAGTACAGGAGTAAAATACAATGATAAAAGGTAGTGTGGCTCATTGTCCCTTCCTTTACTCAGTTAGTTGAAGGAGGATATTACTAATGGACGATATATACTTTATGAGGCAAGCATTAGAAGAAGCAAAGAAAGCAAAAGAATTAAACGAAGTACCAATTGGAGCTGTCATTGAACTAGGCGGAGAAATTATTTCTAGGGGCCATAACTTACGCGAAACAGATCATAATGCTATCGCGCATGCTGAACTGCTGGCGATTGATCGTGCTTGTCAGCGTCTTGGTACATGGAGATTAGAGGATGCTACGCTCTACGTGACATTAGAGCCGTGTCCAATGTGTGCAGGAGCCATTATACAGTCGCGGGTGAAACGAGTTGTTTTTGGAGCTCATGATCCAAAGGCGGGCTGTGCGGGTACTTTTATGAATTTATTACAAGATGAACGCTTTAATCATCAAAGTGAAGTGGAAAGTGGAATTCTTGGAGATGAGTGTGGGCGTATACTAACAGATTTTTTCAGATCTCTTCGTGAACGAAAGAAAACAGAAAAGGCACTGAGAAAGGCAGAAGGTATATCTAATATAATTGGTAATCAATAAGGTTTGCTTTTTTAAGGTTTGCTTAGTATAATTATATTTGCCGTGCTAGACGGGGAGGTAGCGGTGCCCTGTACTCGCAATCCGCTCCAGCGAGGTTGAATTCCTTCTCGAGGTTCGTATGCTGTAGGGTCTGCCTTAAGTAAGTGGTGTTGAAGCCTGGGTCCTGCGCAATGAGAATCCATGAACCATGTCAGATCCGGAAGGAAGCAGCATTAAGTGGAAACTCTCATGTGCCGCAGGGCTGCCTGGGCAGAGCTAACTGCTTAAGTAACGCTTATGGCTGCAAATCGACAGAAGGTGCACGGTATTACATAAGTCATTCACTCATCCTGTTGGATGAGTTTTTTTTATCCGGCGATGGATGGTTTTATTCAAGAAAACAGTACGTTATAATAAATATAGATGAAGAAAATGAAGGAGGAGTATCCGTGGGGTACCAAGCATTATACCGCGTATGGCGGCCACAGCAATTTATTGATGTCGTTGGCCAAGAACATGTAACAACAACCTTGCAAAATGCTCTTATGCAGCAAAAAGTGTCCCACGCCTACCTATTTTCTGGACCACGTGGAACGGGTAAAACAAGTGCAGCAAAAATTTTAGCGAAAGCTGTTAACTGTGAACAAGCCCCAACGAGTGAACCATGTAATAAATGTGCAGCTTGTTTAGGTATTACGGATGGATCCATTTCAGATGTTATAGAAATTGATGCTGCGTCTAATAATGGAGTCGAAGAAATACGAGATATACGAGATAAAGTGAAATATACACCGAATGCGGTTACCTATAAAGTATATATCATCGATGAAGTGCACATGCTTTCTCAAGGAGCCTTTAATGCTTTATTAAAAACACTGGAAGAACCTCCGAAGCACGTGATTTTTATTCTTGCTACCACTGAACCGCATAAAATTCCCCTGACAATTATTTCCCGCTGTCAGCGCTTCGATTTTAAACGGATTCAACCTCAGGATATTGTCGGAAGAATGTCGCAGATTATAGCTGAAACAGGTACTTCTGTTAATGAACAGGCCCTCCATCTTATTGCGCGAGCTGCAGAAGGCGGAATGCGTGATGCGTTAAGTCTGCTTGACCAAGCGATTTCCTTTAGTTCTGATGAAGTAACGGTAGAAGATGCCTTGACTGTAACCGGATCTGTATCACAAGCATTTCTTGGTAGACTTGCTAAGGCAATCTATGAAAAGGATGTTGCGGAGGCCCTACAGGTTTTAGATGAACTATTATCCATGGGGAAAGACCCGACCCGGTTCATTGAAGATATGATTTTCTTTTTCCGAGATTTGCTTCTGTATCAAATGGCTCCAGGACTTGCGGGTTCATTTGACCGAGTACTGATTGATCCAGAATTTGAAAACTTAGTTAAGACTATAAATTCAGATCAAATCTACGACATCATCGAGAGCTTTAACAAAACACAGCAGGAAATGAAATGGACCAATCATCCGCGGATCTTTCTTGAAGTATCTCTTGTGAAATTATGCCATCGTGAACAGGCAGCTGAGATTTCTGGTACTCATATTGAACAGCTGCAGCATAAAGTAGAGGAGCTTGAAAGACAGCTTCAAGAATTGAAAGAAAAAGGCCTTACAGCAGCGCCTGCGGCAGCTCAACCAACACAGCAAAAAACTCAACGGGTAAATAAGAAGTCTTATAAAGCGCCTGTAGGAAAAATTCATCTTATTCTAAGAGAAGCTACAAAACCTGATCTGAATAGAGTTAAGAGTAAGTGGGGAGAAGTTCTCGAACAGCTGGGTATTCAAAATTTAAAATCCCTTGCTGCTTTATTTAATGAAGCGGAACCTGTTGCTGCTTCTTCAACTGCTTTTGTGTTAAAATTTAAATATGATATACATTGTCAGATGACAATGGAAAATTCTCGTTTTCTTGAAGCGATTGCCTCTATTATGCAGCAAGTTACCGGCCATCGATTAGAACTAGCAGGGGTACCTGAGAGTCAGTGGTCGCAGATTCGTGAGGAATTTATCTCCACGCAGCAAATGGATGGTACATCGGAAGTGGAAACGAAAGAAGAAGACCCTTTTATAGCAGAAGCCCGAAAACTAGTCGGTGACGATTTGCTGGAAATTAAAGATTAATAACGGAGGTTATGACAATGGGTATGCGTGGCGGAATGGGTAATATGCAAAATATGATGAAGCAAATGCAAAAAATGCAAAAACAAATGGCTGAGGCTCAAGAAGAGCTTGGCGAAAAGAAAATTGAAGGATCAGCTGGCGGCGGAATGGTAACTGTTGTTGTTACCGGACATAAAGAAATTGTTGAAGTAAACATTAAGCCTGAAGTGGTTGATCCAGAAGATATCGAAATGCTGCAGGACCTTGTGTTAGCTGCGACAAATGATGCGTTGAAAAATGCAGACGAGCTGACAAACAAAACGATGGGTCAATTCACTAAAGGGATGAATCTTCCTGGCGGTATGTTTTAAGGATTTTAGTCACTGCGCCCGGCCATTTCTACATGATGTGGCCGGGCATCTGTGTCTTATCAGACTTTAAATGTAGTTGGTCCGATGAATGTAATAGGCTGTTTTTATATATTAGGAGGAATTCTTCATGCATTATCCTGAACCAATCTCAAAGCTTATCGATAGTTTTATGAAATTACCTGGTATCGGTCCTAAAACAGCCGCTCGTCTTGCGTTTTTTATTTTAGGTATGAAGGAAGATACTGTCTTGGATTTCGCAAAGGCTTTGATTAATGCGAAACGTAACTTGTCTTATTGCTCGATTTGCGGACACATAACAGATCAGGACCCTTGCTACATCTGTGAAGATAAGCGGCGGGATCGAACTACAATTTGTGTCATTCAAGATCCAAAGGATGTAATTGCACTTGAAAAGATGAGGGAATATAACGGTTTATATCACGTTCTTCACGGTAGTATTTCTCCTATGGATGGGATAGGACCAGAAGATATTAATATCCCTGATTTATTAAAACGTCTTCAGGATGAGACTGTACAAGAAGTGGTCATTGCAACAAACCCTAATATAGAAGGGGAAGCTACAGCTATGTATATCTCAAGACTATTGAAGCCATCAGGAATTAAAGTAACAAGAATTGCGCATGGTCTGCCTATGGGCGGCGATCTCGAATACGCTGACGAAGTGACCCTGTCTAAGGCGTTAGAGGGAAGAAGAGAAATATAAGGTGCAAAGGGGGAATAATGTTTGTTCTTTCGACGAAAAGGTTGGCTTCGGAATGAGTATGACCAAAAACTAATCGAGCAACTAGAACTATTAAAGAAAGATTGGCTGTATCAAAAGTCTATGTTGGAAAAAAGCGTTGATCCCTCACAAGACGCCATTTTGCAAACTAAGCTTGCAGAAGTAAAGTATTTTTATCTATTTAAAGAAGCCAAACAAAGAAGAGTTAGCCTTCGGAGATGACATTATTTTGCCTGCAGGTTCTTGAAGATTGATTTTATACATACCTTACTAGTACAAGCTAAGTAAGGAGTGATGTCTTTGCAGCCAATTGTTTTTGTTGCGGTTATCGCCAGTATTATTTTTCTTCTATTAATTGTAGGTACACCGGTAAAGTCTATTCGCTTCATCGGTCAAGGGTTAATAAAGGTCATTATTGGCGCTGTCTTTTTATTCTTTTTAAATGCTTTAGGCAATCAGGCTGGAATTCACGTTCCGATTAACCTGACTACGTCGGTAATTGCGGGGATTTTAGGAATTCCTGGAGTGGCTGCTCTGGCAGCTATAGACTTTTGGGTGTTGTAAGCAGGGGAAGCAACCCCTGTTTTTTTTATTGCCTATACCCAGTTTAAGAGGAAGATATATATAGATAACATAATATTATTTAAAAATAGGGATTGACCAAACTAAAAATGAGTGATAATATAGTGGATGTCGTCAAAAAGACTATTAATTATTCGAAGAGCTGGAAAAAACATTTTAAAAAAGTGTTTGACAGTTAAAAGAATAAATGATATACTAATAAAGTTGTTTCGAAAGAAACAGCAAAAATAATTTTATCTTAGATTTAACGACGTCTATTTCGGTTGCGAAGAAAAGCAGGAATATCTAATGCTTCATCCGCTTGATTCATATTTTTTGTTGGCTGTTCTACAGGCTCTTCCCGTTTTGTTTCACGTTTGATGCCTGGAGCAGCTGTTGGTCTAGGCTGACCATATGATGGACGAGATGTTTGAGCTGGTCTTGGAGCCTCTGTTTCGTTGAAGCCAGTAGCAATGACAGTGACAACAATTTCGTCCTTAAGGTTCTCATTGATAACAGATCCGAAAATCATATTGACATCTTGATCAGAAGCAATGGCGACAATATCAGCCGCCTCTTGAACTTCAAATAGACTGAGGTTTGTTCCACCAGTAATGTTCATCAGCACACCCTGAGCGCCATCGATTGACGTTTCAAGCAACGGACTTGAGATTGCTTTTTTAGCGGCTTCAGCAGCACGATTTTCTCCTGAAGAAATCCCAATACCCATCAAGGCTGAACCCTTATTTGACATGATAGTTTTAACATCGGCAAAATCCAGGTTAATTAAACCAGGTACAGCGATTAAATCAGAAATCCCTTGTACACCTTGACGTAAAACATTATCTGCTTCACGGAACGCTTCAAGCATTGGTGTACTTTTGTCGACAATTTCAAGTAAACGGTCGTTTGGAATAACAATTAACGTATCCACAGCTTCCTTCATGGCTGAAATTCCGCCCTGTGCTGAAGTTGCTCTTTTACGTCCTTCAAAGGTAAATGGTCGAGTAACAACACCAACAGTTAAGGCACCGATTTCTTTAGCAATCTGTGCAATGACTGGTGCAGCACCTGTTCCGGTTCCGCCCCCCATACCTGCAGTAACGAATACCATATCAGAACCTTTTAAAGCTTCTTCAATTTGTTCTTTGCTTTCTTCTGCAGCCTTTTTCCCAACTTCCGGATTTGCACCTGCTCCTAATCCACGAGTCAGCTTGCCGCCTATTTGCATCTTAATTTCAGCTTTTGATAGATTAAGTGCTTGGGCATCAGTGTTAACTGAAATAAACTCTACTCCCTGAACACCATGTTCAATCATTCGGTTTACTGCGTTGTTTCCTCCGCCGCCAACCCCTATTACTTTTATAGTTGCTAATGAATCTAAATTAGAATCAAACTCTAACATGTTAATCCTCCTATTTGGCAGTAATCCTCGTATCTATTCAAAAAAGTAACCCATGATTTTTTTGAATTTGGATTCACCTTTTTCCACCGGTTTTTTCTCTGAACGTTCTTTTACTTGTTGATTTTGTTTTTGTGTTGAGCGCTGCTCATTTTTTTCTTTAACAGACCCAGCAGCTACTGGTGTTTTTGTATGACTGTTCACTGCTCTTGCTTTTTTGCAAGCATGCTTGATTAGACCTACAGCTGTAGTGTATTGTGGTTCACGAACTCCGATATAATTTGGTTCTGCTGCTCTTACTCTATTTTGGAACACATACTGGGCAAGCTCTAATACACCCGGCATTTTAACCACTCCACCGGTAAGAACAAAACCGCCTGGAATATCCTCGAAACCAAGTCTATGCAGCTCGTCCATGACCATTTCGAATATCTCGGTCATTCTTGCTTCAATAATATCGGAGAGCATTAGCTGGTTGCACGGCTGCTGTTGGTCACTCCCGATAATTGGAATATTAAATACATCTTCTTCAGAAGCATCATCATAAAAAGCATGACCATGCTTAATTTTAATTTTCTCTGCTTCATCAGTTGAAGTACGCAGAACAATTGATAAATCCTTCGTCAGTGTTTCGCCGCCGATTGGAATAACTAAGGAATGCTTTAAATATCCTTGTTCAAAAACAGCAAGTGTAGTTGAACCTCCGCCAATATCCAGAAGCGCTACCCCTAGTTCTTTCTCATCTTTTGATAATACCAACGATCCGGCAGCCAGCGGCTGCAGAGCTATATCAGTAATTTCAAGACCTGCTTTTTCTACACAGCGTAAGGTATTATGTAAGATCGTGCGTAAGCCGGTGATTAAGATTCCTCTCATTTCGAGACGGACACCAATCATACCTCTTGGATCATTGATTTCATCTAATTCATCCACTTTATAATGGATAGGAAGAACATCAATGATTTCCCGATCGGACGGAATGGTAATGAGCTCTGCTGCTTCACGGACACGCTGCACATCATTTTGTGTGATTTCTTTATTTTCGCTCGATACAGCTACTACACCATGGCATGGCTGAAGCGTAACGTGATTTCCGCTGATACCAACGACCACTTTGCTTATTTCCATTCCAATCATTCTCTCTGCCTGTTCAACTGCACGTTGAATGGACTGGACAGTTTCATCTATGTCGACAATCGAACCTTTTTTTAACCCATCCGATTTAACGTTTCCTACACCGATTATGTTAAGTGTTTCGTTGACCATTTCCCCAATGATTACTTTCACACTGGATGTACCGATGTCAAGACTTACGTATATTTCATTGCTGTTCACTCCATGGCACCTCCTTCAAAATTAACACTCTTACCTGGTTGAACGATTATTCTATTCATACTAATGTACCCACATACACTTTATTGGCAAACTAATTTACAGAGGAAGGAAAGGCCGATTTATACAAGCTTCACATATATTTGGTAATACGTTATTTATATAAGCGGTATACTTCTTTACTCAATTCGCCATTCATTTCTGATTTCCTTTAAATTTAAAATATTTTTTTGGTTTATTTCCAATTGATAAGTCATCTTTCTGTTATGTACGACTATATCTGGCATCAAATCCCAGAATGCAAGTTAAATATAAGTCTACACCAAGAAAGACACCTAGCAAAGCTAAAGTTTAGGCAGAGATGTAAAAAAATGCTTTATTGGTCTGACTGCTTAAGCCGGCATATGTTCTCCTAAACTCTAAATATCGGAATTTGACATAGAAATACAGATAAATCCTGATGATGACCTCAGACACTACTCTAGTTACTAATGAAAAAGATGTCAAAGAAAAATACCGAATATCAATAAATAGTTCATTTTCACAGCCGATTTTTAGTCGATATTTTATTGCTTTGCGTCTTTTCTTTTTTATCCTCTACAGGCTCGTAAGCTTTAAAATACGAACCGACTTCGAGATCAATCACCCCTTTTACATTGGGATCAAGCTGACCAACGATTGAAGGATAATGAACAAGTTTTTCTGACAGTGTTCTAGTGGTGGCACTGACCTCGAATCCATCATTCATAAACATAGTTATATGGTATTTATCCGTTTTGGTTGGCTCAGAATAGATTTCAGAAATAGAATTAAGAACGGCTTCCGGCAAATCTTTTAATTGTTCTAAAAGCAGATTTAATGCTTCCCCTTCTTGATAGCCAAGCAACACAGGAGCATAAACAGGAATCTCTCCTTTTTGGAGTTTGTCCAGAATTTTCCCATTCTCCATAATTGGATAAAACCGATCCGCTTTTACTAAATAAGCCGTACGATTATGTTCTTTTACATCAATAACAATTGAGTTCGGCAATTTAACCTTCACTTTTACACTTTTTATTTCCGGCAATGTCTTTACATTAGCAATCGTTTCTTTTTTGTCCACATTCCATACGCTTGCATCCATACTCAACTTGCTTGCTTTACTGATTTGAGCAGATGAAAGATATCGATTTCCTTCGACCTCAACAGAACGAATATGACTTAAAGGCGAAAGGAAATATAGGATACAAGCAATTAGAATAAAAAACACTAAAAGTAACATTGTTAAACGTCGATTAGCCTTTCTTTTCCTTACTTCTTTTAGTTTTGGGATGCGGTCCTCTATTGAGACTATCTTTCCGTTCTCCAATTTGTACACCTCTTCCCGAATAAATGAAGCGTACGGGCCTGATGGTACTGAAGCAGCAACAGTCCAACCGCAGGCCTGTTCACCTGTTTAACTCATTACAGCCACTAATCAACTTCTGACTCCAGCTGTATACCTTACGGCTGAATGAAAGTCATAACATCCTCTGCGCTTTCAAATCCGCTGACATACCCAACAGTTCCTTAATCAGATACAAGTAATTTTACTATTTTTTACCAAACCATTATATAGTTTAGGACGAGTTCAGTTCTGTTAAAAGGAAAATGATCAGGATGATTCATGGCATGTTGTTGACAATTCAAAAACATGATTTCTAAGATGAATTTGCAACTGGTTGAGTAAAGAGAAAGTATTGCACTGTCTGGTTTTACCCTCTTATACTATAGTCTAAACAGCCCTTTATTGCCAACATTTCCATCGCAAAAATCACGAAAGAATTTAAGCATCTGGACGAAATAATTCCTTTCATTTAGTGTACGGTCAATGTAAGCGTTCTTGTTTATTCATCTTGCAGAACCCTATACCAATCTGTCGTCTGCCTTTTGGCTTCATGCCTATTATCGGTTTACAATCAGCTTATTACACTTTTAAAAAAAGGCTGCAAAAAATGGGGGTGGAATGGTTTCTTTTCAAAGTTTTGCTTATTCACACGAGTAGATTCAAGTGAAAATATGTTTCTTTCTGATAAATCTATTTTTAAACACCCCGAATTTTACATCCAGATTTAAGTTTAGAAACAGTTGATTGTAGTGGAAGGAGCGAAGAGCACGAAAGGGAAATCAACTGCCCCCATAAAACAAAAAATGAGGGAGACTCAAAAAATGAGTCTCCCTTTTTTTAATATCTAGAATATCTACTGATATTTAACAAGACACCGATGGCAATTAACATAAGTGTTAGGGATGACCCTCCATAACTTAAAAATGGAAGGGTGATTCCTGTGACCGGCATCAATCCAATGACTACGCCAATATTAATCATGACTTGAATGGCGACCATCGCAATAATTCCAACTGCAATCAAACTTCCATATAAATCTGGTGCACCGAGTGCAATCCTGATTCCCCGCCATAATAACAATGCAAATAATAGAATGACCAATGTTCCGCCAATAAAACCAAGTTCCTCAGACAATATTGCAAATATAAAATCGGTCTGTGGTTCTGGAAGATAGAAAAACTTTTGACGACTTTGGCCTAACCCAAGACCGAACAGTCCGCCTGGTCCTATTGCGTAAAGTGACTGGATGATTTGAAAGCCGCTTCCAAGCGGATCTTCCCAAGGATCAAGGAATGAAGTAATCCGTTTCATTCGATAGGGAGCGGATAGTATCAGTCCGACAAACCCTGCCACACCAATTAGGCCTAATAGAACGAAATGACTGACCCTAGCACCCGAAATAAATATCATGACAATACATGTCCCAATCATAACCGTGCCTGTACCAAGGTCGGGCTGGAGCATAATTAACCCAAAAGCTAAAAAGACCATTCCAAGCGAAGGCAGCAGACCTTTTTTAAATGATGTGATGAGTTTTTGCCGTTCTGCCAGAAACTTTGCCAGAAAAGCAATCATAGCAAGCTTCATAAATTCTGAAGGTTGAATGCTAAAGGCTCCAACACCAATCCAGCTTCGCGAACCATTTCTAGCCATACCTATTCCTGGTACTAAAACAATAACCAAGAGTACAAAACAGACGATAATAATCACCTTAGACCATGTTCTCCAGGTCCAATAATCAACGTTCATAATAAAAAACATTGCGATGACTCCAACAAACGCGAACAGCATCTGCCTTTTAACAAAATAAAAGGAATCACCCTCAAATTTATAGGTGGCCCAAATGGCGCTGGCGCTGTATACCATAATTAAACCGATGGCCAAAAGACTTAAAGTAACGATAATTAATACTAAATCGGGATTGGATTTTTTTAATGGCACAACGAAACACCTCATGGAAGATATTAGAGTGTCCGTTATGGGATCACAAAAGCATATCCAAAGAAAAAAGCGATAAAACTTTTTTATCGCTTTTTTTCTTTGCTGCAGCTTTTATTACGTCCATTTTGAAGGACAGCCCTTATTTCAGTTTATGCACTGCTTCCACAAACATGTCTCCACGTACCTCAAAACTTTTATATTGGTCCCAGCTGGCACATGCTGGAGAAAGCAGGATACAATCACCTTCAGCCGAGATGCCAAATGCTTCTGGCACGGCCTTTTCAACATTATCGACACGTTTAATGATTGTTATTCCTGCTTCTCTCGCAACACGTTCAATTTTTTCGGCTGTTTCACCAAACGTGATCACAGCTTTAACATGTCCTAGATAGGGCTTCAGTTCATCAAACTCATTACCACGGTCCAAGCCCCCCGCAAGCAAGATGACTGGTTCTGAGAAGGCAGAGAGCGCTTTGCTGGCTGCCAAAATATTAGTAGCTTTAGAATCATTATAAAATCTTCGTTCATTTATTGCAGTCACATATTGCAGCCGGTGCTGAACGCCATGAAACGTCGCCAAAACCGCTTGTATCGCTTCATTGGAAGTTCCTTTCAATTTCGCGGCTGCAACAGCTGCTAAGATGTTTTCCTGATTATGCTGTCCAGGCAGAACAATCGCTGAAAGGTCTACAATTTTCTCCCCGCGGAAATATATTGCTTCTGCTTCTATGTAAGCTCCATTTTCATGTTTAGTAATAGTTGAAAAAGGTACTAGTTCAGCAAGCGTCTCGGCAGCCATCTGTCTTGTTTCTTCTTGATCTGCATTGTAAATAAAATAATCTGATTTCGTCTGATTAGCCGTAATTGCGGCTTTTGCATCAATATATTCCTGTTTTGAGCTATGGTAGTCCAAATGAGCATCATAAATATTTGTGACGATCGCTATTTCTGGTTTAAATTTGTCGATCCCCATTAACTGGAACGAAGATAATTCTATGACTATGTTGTCATCTTCTTCAGCTTTCTCAGCAACACCTGATGCTACAGTCCCTATATTTCCTGCAATCAGCGGGCGCTTGCCGCCTGCTTCTAACATGTCAAAAATTAAGGTTGTCGTCGTAGTCTTCCCGTTTGTACCCGTAATCCCTACAAACGGAGCTTTACTGACCTGATAAGCTAATTCAACTTCGGTAATAACAGGAATCCCTTTCTCGATTGCTCCTTTTATCAAAGGATTTCTATATGGGATACCTGGATTTTTAACTATTAATTCAAAGCCTTCATCCAAAAGCTCAATTGGATGGCTGCCACAGACTACTTTAATCCCTTGCTCAAGCAGCCCCTGTGCCTCTGGATTTTCTGAAAGAGGCTTCATATCATTTACCGTCACAAACGCACCTAGCTTATGCAACAAGGATGCAGCGGTAACCCCACTTTTAGCTAAACCTAATACAAGAATTTTTTTTCGTAAATAGTTTGTTGTCTCTTTCATTTATACCCACACCTCTAAGTAAATTCCTAATATGGCAAATAGTAAACCAACCGTCCAAAATGTTGTAACAACTCTCCATTCTGACCATCCAGTTAATTCATAATGATGGTGCAGCGGGCTCATTTTAAATATCCGTTTTCCCCTTGTTTTGAATGAAGCTACCTGCAGAATAACAGAAAGTGTCTCGATTACAAACACACCGCCGATAATAATCAGAACCAACTCTGTCTTAGTGAGCAGTGCAATGGTTGCAATAGCACCACCAAGAGCTAAAGATCCTGTATCACCCATAAATACTTTTGCTGGATGTGCATTAAATACTAAGAAACCAAGAACAGAACCAACTACAGCAACAGAAAAAATGGCTACGTCATATTGAGAAAGGTTCCAAGCCAGAACCGCGAACGCACCAAACGCTATAGCAGATGTACCTGAAACTAGTCCATCAAGTCCGTCTGTTAAGTTAACTGCATTTGAGAATCCAACCAGCCAAAAAATAACAATAATCATATAAAACCATCCGGTATCGAAGGCGATATCTGTTCCTGGAATAGATATCTCTGAATTAAATGTATCGCTGGTCCGATAAATAAAATAAAAAATAACGGAAATAACAATTTGACCAATCAGTTTTTGCATTGACGTTAATCCTAAATTTCGTTTCATTACTACTTTAATAAAGTCATCTAAAAATCCGAGTAATCCAAAGCCAAGCATGACAAATAATAATAAATAGACCTCAACAGAAGGCTCAGAAAACTTATACGTCATAATCAAGGTCGCCAATGTAACCGACAAAAGAATAACAAGGCCGCCCATTGTTGGCGTTCCTGATTTTTTTTGATGTGATTTTGGTCCTTCAACACGTATACTCTGACCAAATTTAAGTCTTCTTAAAAATGGGATAAAGATCGGAGAAAGTAAAACTGTAATTAAGAATCCTGTCAATATTGTGTAAAAAATAACCTGTTCTAGCATGACCTTGTTCCCTCATTCCTGGCACACAAATGCTTTTGTTTGTTACCATTTTTTTCATTTCATCATATGTTATAGTTTTATATTTAGAAGGCTTTTTTCAGTGCGATTGCATTTATGCCTTTTCTGCACGATACTTCTCAATCAATTCCTTAGCTACTGCACGATCATCAAAGTCATGGACTTCACTGCCGACGATTTGATACGTTTCATGGCCCTTACCAGCAATCACGACTACATCCCCAGCCACAGCCTTAGAAACTGCATACTCAATTGCTTTTTTTCTGTCTGGGATTACTTGATACACTTTATCTGTAACCCCTTCTTCCATATCCGCTAAAATCCGAATAGGATCTTCACTTCGTGGATTGTCTGAGGTAAATATTGCATCTGTTGCATATTCACACGCTATTTGTGCCATAAGAGGCCGTTTTGTTTTATCTCGGTCGCCTCCGCAGCCTGCAATCACAAAAATTTTCTTTTGGGCAAACTCTCCTACCGTTTTCAAAACGTTTTCCAGACTGTCTGGAGTATGCGCATAATCTACAATTACCAGATAATCCTGATTGCCTTGAACAAGTTCGAATCGACCAGCAACTCCTTCTACCGCTTCGATTGAAGCAATAATTTGATCAAGATCGATTCCTGCACACAAAGCAGCTCCCATTGAGGCTAAGACATTATAAACACTAAATTTCCCAACCAGCTGAAGTTTCATTAACTTAGTTGTATTCTGGTAAACAAGTGTCATTTCTGTTCCCTTCGATGTGATGACGATATCCTTCGCTGTTAAATCAGCCGCATGATCAATTCCATATGTAAATACATTTGCAGCAGTGACTTTAATAAAGTCCTCAGTTGCTTCGTCATCCGCATTTAAAACAGCAAATTTGGGACGACCGGCTAAATAAGCATTCCCAAGCTGAGAGAATAACAGCGATTTTGCAAATTTATAACGTTCCATCGTTTTATGGAAGTCAAGATGATCTTGAGTTAGATTCGTAAATACAGCAATATCATAGTCACATCCATGGACGCGGCCAAGTTCCAAGGCATGTGAAGATACCTCCATAATCGCTGTCTCAACATCTGCCTTAACCATTTTATTAAAATGCTGCTGCAGTGTAATACTATCTGGAGTCGTATTTTTTGTTTCTAGAATTTCATCAGCAATTTTGGTATACATCGTACCTATTAATCCAGTTTTCTGCTTTTGATCATTAAAAATCTTTTCAAGGATATGGCTTGTCGTTGTCTTGCCGTTTGTGCCAGTTATCCCGATTAAACGTAACCCTTGCGTTGGATGATTATAAAAAGCATCAGCAAGAACCGCCATCGCACGTTGTGTGTCTCGAACAACAATCACTGGAACCGGAAGATCTAAATTCCTTTCTGCAAGAACTGCCTGTGCACCTTGTTTTACAGCAGCTTGAGCAAAATCATGACCATCTACTGTATATCCTTTCACACAAACAAATAAACTTCCCTGACTGACTTTACGATTATCATGTTCAATCGAGGTAATTTCGGGGTTTCCCCCTTCAAACAATGATTGAGTTTTTAAATGTGCTAATAACGTTTGAAGCTTCATCATTTTTTCCTTCCCTCTTAAACCTATTTTGAGTCATTCATTATAAAGGACCATATTCTATCTGTCGAGAAAAGAGACTAATACCAAAAAAAGCCAAGCTCGGTCCAGCTCCGTAAAGAAAGCGGCTGATTTCTCCAGCCGCTTTAACTCAAATCCTATTTTATACTTATTCTTGGCTTTCGCCAAGATATAATCTTATTGTTGAGCCTTCTTTCACCTTAACTCCTGCTTCTGGTGATTGTTTTACCACTTTTTCACCCTTGCCTGCCACATCAATATTCAGTTCCACCTGTTGGGTTTGAAGATCTTTAATCGTCATCCCTACAACATCCGGCACTTCAATCATGACTGGGTCGAGCCAATTCTTTTCTTTTTCAATTTGATCCTTCCGGGGCTTTACTCCCATTGCCCGTAAAGCATCCTCCATGATATTGCCAACGATAGGTGCAGCAACTACTCCACCAAATTGCACAGTGTCTTTTGGATTATCTACAGCAATATAGACTACAAGTTCTGGATCATCGGCAGGAGCGAATCCAATAAATGAGACGATATGATTATTTTCTAAATAACGTCCATTTTCCGCCTTTTGCGCAGTCCCCGTTTTACCGCCGACACGATAAGATTCTACAAACGCTCCCTTCCCGCTTCCTTTAGCAACAACGGATTCAAGGGCATTTCTAACTTGCTTGGATGTTTCCTCTGAAATAACTCTTCGTTTCGCTTCTGGGGTCTTTTTCATAATCGTTTCACCCGATTGCGAATCAACGAGTTCACTTGCAATATATGGCGTATAAAGAATTCCCCCATTCACCGCTGCTGATACAGCTGCAACCTGTTGAATAGGCGTAACCGACACACCTTGCCCAAATGAAGTAGTAGCTTGTTCAACAGGACCTACTTTATCCATATTAAACATTATTCCCGTTCCTTCACCTTGCAGATCTATTCCTGTTTTCTTACCAAAACCAAAATCACTAATATATTGAAAGAGTTTATCTTTACCAAGCCGTGTACCAAGTTCAACGAAGCCTGGATTGCATGAATTTTCAACGACCTCTAAGAAGGTCTGCGAGCCATGCCCCCCGCTTTTCCAACAATGAAGTGTGGCACCAGCAACCTTCACATGACCGGAATCATAGAAATGATCATGAAGAAGATTAACTTTCTTTTCTTCAAGAGCTGCGGCTAGTGTAATAATTTTAAATGTTGAACCAGGTTCATAACCGCTCCAAACCGGCAAATTCCGATTATATACTTCCGGAGGAACATCTTGGAATTTAGCAGGATCAAAGGTTGGCCTGCTGGACATAGCCAAAACTTCACCATTTTTCGGATTCATTGCAATGGCAATAACACCATCCGGATTATACTGCGCCTCTGCATTATCTAATTCCCGTTCTACGATTGTTTGAATTTTACTATCTATCGTTAATTTTAATTGATCCCCATCTACAGGCGCTTTATAATCATCCGCAATGTTTTCCATCCTGCTGCCCTTGGCATCCGAATAAAATTTCACATATCCTCGCTGTCCTCTCAATTCTTTATCATACGATAACTCAATCCCCATTAGACCTTGATTATCTGAACCGGCAAATCCAAGGACGTGTGATAAGTATTCACCAAACGGATAATGTCGTTTGGAATCTTCCGCAATATAAACCCCCTTTAACCCGAGAGCTTTTATTTCTTTTGCTTTTTCATGTGAAATTTTTCGGCCTTCAGGAAGACGGACACTCATTTCCTTCTTTGTAATCCATTTGTATGCCTTTTCTTTTGACATATCTAGAATAGCTGCCAGCTTTTCGGCTGTTTCTCCCGCATTAACCACTTGTCTTGGAATGATGTATACAGTAGGGGCAGATATATTAGTTGCAAGTTTAACCCCGTTCCTATCCAAGATTTCCCCTCGCTTTGGCTCAAATGGTATATCACGGCTCCATGAATCTTTTGCCAATCCAGTCAACTTATTTCCCAGGTAAAATTGAACGACCCCCAGCCGGATATCAATAATTAAGAAAATTACTAATCCCGCAACCAGTACAAATGCAAGCCGTTTCCTTACCGTAACATTAGAAACACGCAAAACCGAGCACCTCCCTTTATGCTTGTACATATATATGTTTCCATTGAAAAAAAAAGTACAAATTAAAGTAAGGCCGTTATCGGTACTGATAAAACAAAAAGGCTGTCGATTTCTCGACAGCCTAAACATTTAGAACGTTAATCTGAAACTTCATCGTCAGCCTTTTCATCTGACTGTTTCTTTGACTGCTTTGTCAATTGAGAAGGATGCTTCAATTCGACAATGCAATAATCACCTTTTTTAATCATTTTTCCTACTTTAATATTTTGTTTACTCACATACCCGCTGCCAGCTGTGTTAAGCTGCAATTCTGCTAGATTGGCAAACTTCATCACATCTCTCAATGACCACCCTGTCATATCAGGTGCTACCAAGTTTCCATCCGTTCGGAGAATTACTTTTTCACCTTCAAGTAAAGTGGTGCCTGCCTTTGGAGATTGTTCAACAATTGTCGTACCTTTGCCTATTAGTACCGGCTCGTTTCCAGCCTTTTTTAAACTAGCAGCAACAGTTGATACATGTTGACCTTTATAATCTTCAAGTTTACCCGCGTCCTGACTTTTGATGTTTGTAGGCTTAATGTTTAAATATTGCAGACTATTTTTCATCACAGGGTTGAAGATTGCTGATAAGGCATCTGCCCCAGCTTTCCCTGCTTTAAGCTGTGGTTGTTTAATCGCTACATACATGACTAGTTCCGGATCATCTTTCGGAGCCATTCCAATAAAAGAATAAATATAATCCGATGCTCCTCGAACAATTTTACCGCCTTCACTATATTGCGCGGTGCCTGTTTTTCCGGCCACTTCGTATCCATCAATTTTGTATTTTTTTCCTGTTCCATGTTTACCAGTAATAACGGTTCCTAAATACTCACGAACCTTTTTCGCTGTTTCAGCAGATATTGGTTGACCGGAAGCTGTCGGTTTTGTTGTTTTTGTATTTTTGCCTGTATTACCATCCGTGATTTCTTTGATGACATACGGTCTCATCATTTTACCGTCATTAGCAATCGCAGAAGCGGCTTGTATCTGCTGAATCGGTGTAATGGCTGTTGCCTGCCCCATTGCTGTCGAAGCTTTATCACGTTTGTATTTATACTGGATAATTCCTGCTGTTTCAAAAGGCAGATCAATTCCAGTAGGTTTTTCAAAACCAAATTTAGTTAGGTATTCTCTAAACTTGTCAGCACCTAATTTATCCATAGCAATCGTAGCAATCCCTACATTAGATGAGCGTTGAATACCATCTAAGAAGGTAATTCTCTTCCCAGCCGGAATACCGCTATGATCTTTAATTGCTGTAGTGCCTGGAACCTTATATGAACCAGTAACAAAGGTATCATTTGGATTAAAGGCCCCCTCTTCGACAGCCGCTGCTAAGGTAAATGCTTTCATCGTGGATCCCGGTTCAAATGACTCCTCTATCGCGAGGTTATGCCAAGTATCCGTTAGCCCTTCCTTTGTTTTAGGATGAAAAGTCGGCCGCTGACCCATAGCTAGTATTTCACCTGTTTTGGGATTAGAAACAATCGCAATAATTTCAGAGGGATTATATTCCTCTTGAACTTTACTCATTGAATCTTCAAGGAAAGTCTGGATTTTCTTATCTAGTGTTAAAGCAACCTTGCTGCCATTTTTCGGTGCTGTTACACTTTCCTTACTGTTTGGTAACAACAATCCCCAACGGTCACTTTCAAATTTCACTTCACCATTCGTTTCTTTCATCTCTTCATTTAGATATTTTTCAATACCCAGTTTACCCACGGTTTCGTTAGTATCAGGATCTTTTTCTACATAACCGATTAAATGCGAAGAAAATACACCATTCGGGTAAAAGCGCTTGCTATCTCGATTGAACGTAATTCCTGGCAGCTTCAATTTTTCGATTTTCAACTTAACCGAATTGGAAAGATCACGACCTGCTGTTCCAAATTCAACTTGATAGGGAGTCCCGCTTGCCGTTTTCTTTGTTAAAATTTTATAAATTTCTTCTTCCGTTAAATCAATATACTTGGAAAGCTCTGCAGCCGTTTTTTCCGGGTCTTCAACATGGGACGCATCTTTATCAAGAATCGCAATGAGTGAGTAAGATGCAGTATCTTCTGCAATTACCTCACCATTACGGTCTACAATACTGCCTCGTTGTGCTTCAATAGTCCGTTTTTTTTCATACTTCTTCTCCATTTTGGCAGCCAATACCTCGCCGCCTGCTTGACCAGTTATTTCAATGTATAAAAAACGGGAGACTAAAGCAAAAAAGAGCAGCACGAATAGTAAAAACAATCCCACTGCCCCGTATTTCATATTTTTTTGCTTTTGCATTATTCCTGAACACCCTTTACATTTTTTTCATTTAGTGTAAAGCCCATTTCTTCGGCCTTTTGCCAAATTCGCTCGTATGTACTAAGCTCGTCCACTGTTATTTTCAAATCATTATTAATTTTCGTTTGTTCTTCAATAGAGGCTTGAGCAAGTTGAATTTCTTTATTTGTGTGGTAGATAGCCGCTTGATTTGAGACAACTTTTACACTCATAAAGGCAATAGCAGCAGCAAGAATACAAAGCAGCATTACTTCACCGAAAGAGATTTTAGCTTTACGGATTACAACTGTTTGAACGGACTGTTGCTGTATCTCCTGCTGCTGTTCCTGCATTTTTTTTGCACTCGAACTCATGGTTATTCCCCCTAGATTACGATAATTTTATTTGTTTTTTTCGGCAATTCTAAGCTTGGCCGATCTAGAACGATTATTGTTTTCCAGTTCTTCCTCCGATGGAAGAATTGGTTTTCTCACCACTAATTTTAAAAGCGGTTTGAATTCTTCAGGAATGATTGGTAATCCGGGAGGTAATTCTGGAAGATCACTATGTTGTTTAAACACACTTTTACAAATACGATCCTCTAAAGAATGAAACGTAATAACTGAAATTCTTCCACCAGGCTTTAAAAGTGAAATAGCCTGCTTAAGTGAATCCTCGAATACACCTAATTCATCGTTGACGGCAATACGGATTGCTTGGAAAATTCGCTTAGCTGGATGTCCGCCCTTTCGTCTCGCAGGAGCTGGAATACCATCTTTAATTAATTCTACAAGTTCAAAAGTCGTTTCAATCGGTTTAATCTCTCTAGCTGCTTCAATTTTACGGGCAATTTGTTTAGAAAATTTCTCTTCACCATATCGGGTGAATATGCGCCAAAGATCCTGAAATGACCAGTCGTTAACTACATCGTAAGCTGAAATTTGTGCATCCTGATTCATGCGCATATCAAGAGGCGCATCATAGTTATAACTGAACCCACGCTCAGGGGTATCTAATTGCGGAGAAGAAACACCGAGATCATACAAAATCCCATCAACTTGTTCAATCCCACGGCTGTGAAGTTCTTCTTCGATGTTTTTGAAATTATTCTGAATGAACGTCACTTGGCTGCTATAACGGCTTAATTTTTCTTTCGCATGCTTTATAGCTGTTTCATCCTGATCAAAAGCATATAGCCGCCCGTCTTCATTAAGCTGTGACAATAAATACTCACTATGCCCAGCGCCTCCAAGCGTGCAGTCTACATATATCCCATCCGGCTTGATATCCAATCCGTCAACAGTTTCTTTAAGTAATACAGTTGTATGCTGAAACATGTAATACATCCTTCCAATCGATTAATGATGTTGATTCTGCCGCCAATCTAAATATCGAAACCAATCATGTTTTCGGCGATTTCAGCGAACGAATCTTCTGAGGTTGAAAAATAGTCTTCCCAAAGGGACTTGCTCCAAATCTCAATTCGATTGGAAACTCCAAGAATGACACATTCTTTTTCTAGTTGTCCATATGAAGTGAGCGGTGAAGGGATATTAATTCTGCCTTGTTTATCCACTTCACATTCTGTCGCTCCCGAAAAGAAAAACCGGGTAAAAGAACGGGCATCTTTTTTAGTTAAGGGTAATGCTTTCAGTTTTTCTTCAAGCATTTTCCATTCATCAAGCGGATAACCAAATAAACATCGATCAAGACCACGTGTCAAGACGAATTCTTCGCCGAGACTTTCCCTAAATTTCACGGGAACGATAAGACGGCCTTTGCTATCAATGTTATGATGGTACTCGCCCATGAACATACCTATTACCCCCACTTTCTAAAATCAATGTACCACATTCCCCCACTTTTCTCCACTTGTTTTAATTATTCGGTATAAAGAAAGTAATTCCTTCTTTGTCTATATTTTATTATTTATTCATTTATCACTAGTTCTGTATGAGAATTCGCCTGATTATTTATTCTCAAACCTAACTTCCTTAGCCAATTCTGATCATTTACTCACAGACACAGGAATCAAAAAGAATTTGTAACAAAAGAGGGTTCAAAATCACTTCATTCCCAATCTTTTTGGAATTTGAACAGATTCCATGAAAGTTTTCTCTTATCAAGTCCGCTCATAGCCTCTAATCGTGGAACTACTTTCTTCGGATATACATCAGAAATGAAGATGTTCGCGATACATGTAACATTCGTTCGCCAGAATCTACATCCAAATTAAAACTAGAACGGAAATCACTTCCCACTTTAGGATCCATTGTACTGAAAGTAATCAGATGTGAAGCTGTTCTAGATAGCACATGTAACATTCGTTCGCCAGATTTTACGTCAAGAATACATTTAGAAAGACCGTTTGCGGGAAAGCGGGACAGGCGAGACCCCGCAGAAGCTTTAGCGACAAGGAGGCTCACCGCCCGCCCGCGGAAAGCAAAGCGCCTGGAACGTAATCAACTGCCTCATTTTTAAAAAGGAGGTTTCCCTATTTACCAAGGCTGCTCATGGCCGCTTATAACCCAACTATTTTGTGTTTGTTCAAACCATAGCTCCCCCTCTGAACCCATTGAACTGAAATTATCAGATATGAAGCTGTTCGAGATACACGTAACA
>NZ_AJTN02000161.1 GCF_000305495.1 Peribacillus psychrosaccharolyticus ATCC 23296
CTATTTAAAACCGGCTCTAAATCCATCGGTTCTTTAATTTGACGAAGTTTATCAAATTCACTTTTATCTTTCAGACCTGTTACAAATCCTTGTACCATCCTAGGTCCAAAAGGGACAATGACTCGCATGCCCGGCTGAATCAAACCAAGCCATTTGTCAGGAATTTTGTAATCAAACTCCCTGTCTGTCTGCTTCGCTGGTACATCAACGATAACCGCAGCTATATTCATTAAGCATCATTCCTTTTTCAACATCTGGACAGCCTCAGTTAGTATCTGTTTTGCTGTATCTGTTTTACTCATTAATGGAAGTTCACGCTTACTTCCATCTTTCTTAAACAGCGTAACAATATTTGTATCAGTTCCGAAACCGGCACCCGTTGTGGAAACATTATTAGCGACAATCATATCGGCATTTTTCTTCTTAAGCTTCGTAAGAGCATACTCTTCCACATTCTCGGTTTCTGCTGCAAATCCAATTAGAAGCTGATGGTGTTTTTGAGCACCGAGATGGAAAAGTATATCCTTAGTTCGTTCAAGTTCTATAATATGATCCCCAGATTTTTTCTTCATCTTCTGCGACTGATAATATTTCGGTGTATAGTCTGAGACGGCTGCTGTTTTTATAACAACATCTGCCTCCTGATAAACGTCCATCACCGCATTAAACATTTGTTCAGCTGTATCAACAGAAATGATTTCAACACCTGCTGGTGCTTGAAGTGATACAGGGCCAGAAATCAGTATAACCTCCGCTCCCATTTTCACGGCTTGTTCAGCAAGCGCATAACCCATTTTTCCTGTAGAACGATTCGTAATAAACCGAACCGGGTCGAGATGCTCTCTTGTCGGTCCCGCTGTGATCACGATTTGTTTGCCTTGAAGAGGAAGCTCCATACTTTCTTTAAAAAACTGAATCAGATGACTGACAATGGTTTCAGGTTCCTCGAGACGGCCTTTACCAACATACCCGCACGCCAAATATCCTTCAGAAGGTTCAATAAATTGATAGCCATAGTTTTTAAGTGTCATCATATTTTTTTTGACAGCAGCGTTTTCATACATATGAACATTCATCGCTGGTGCCAGCCAGATTGGATTCTGAACAGCAAGAAGTGTTGTCGTAATCATGTCATCGCCTAGCCCATTGGCAAGCTTGCCTATTACATTCGCAGTTGCCGGAGCCACTAGGACGAGATCAGCCCAATCTGCTAAATCAATATGAGCAATCACAGCTGAATTTTTTTCATCAAATGTATCCGTAAAAACATCGTTACGCGAAAGCGCTTGGAAGGTGAGCGGCGTGACAAATTGACGTGCTGATTCACTCATGATCACTTTTACAATCGCACCAGCCTGCGTTAATTTACTCGTTAAGGCTGCTGCTTTATATACAGCAATTCCCCCTGTGACACATAAAAGTATTTTTTATTTGTAAGCATGCAGTTTTCCCCCATAAATGAACGTCTTTTTATCTCATTATGACGGAAACAGATGAATTTTTCATCTATTACACCATTCGAATGAGACTTACTTCTACTCACTGCTTTTGCAAAAAAATAAGAAAAGGCCTGAACTCCCGCTAAACAGAGTACTGTAAAGTTTCCTTGACAGCTACCAGTTCACAGGGGTTCAGGCCCAACTTACCCATATAGAATCAGTCGAGACGTTTCTGTCTCAGGACCAATCTTACTAATTATTTTCCTTCGAAAGAATTATCATACGTTAATACATCTGTGTAGATTTCTTCTAACGCACGGCCGACAGGCTTATGAGAAACCGGCTTGTCAATACGGCAGTCTTTACTGATTTGCATTTGACGTGCACGTTTTGCTGCAACAGACACCAATGAGTATTTAGAATCAATTTTCAATAACAATGAATCAATAGATGGATATAACATAATTATTCAGCCTCCAGCATTTTTTTATATCGAACAGACACTCTTTCACGACGGCAGTGCTCAGCAATGACAATAGCATTGATTCGGCTTGTTGCTGCCGTGACATGATCATTTTCGACGACGTAATCGTATAAATCCATTAACTCAATTTCTTCCTTAGCAGCCTGCATCCGCCGGCGAATTAACTCCGAAGATTCGGTTCCGCGATTGGTAATACGGCTTTCAAGCTCTGACAAACTTGGCGGTGCTAAGAAAATAAGTAACCCTTCAGGGAATTTCTCACGGACCTGCTGAGCCCCTTGTACTTCAATTTCTAAGAAAACATCTTTCCCTGCATCCAGTGTTTCACGAACATAATCAACAGGCGTTCCGTAATAGTTGCCGACAAATTCAGCATATTCCAGTAGTTTTCCCTGTTCAATTAATGTTTCGAATTCTTCACGGGATTTAAAGAAATAATCGACTCCATCAACTTCTCCATCACGGGGAAGCCTGGTTGTCATCGAGATTGAGTATTCAAAAGCCGTATCAGGCTGCGAAAAAATCTCTTTACGTACTGTTCCTTTACCTACTCCGGATGGGCCGGATAATACAATCAACAAGCCTTTTTCAATCATATCTTTCTTTTACCCCTCTTCCACGCTGTCATCTCGGTCATGCAGGCGAGCAGCGACTGTTTCTGGTTGAACGGCCGATAAAATAACATGATCACTGTCTGTTATGATAACTGCTCTGGTTCTTCTGCCATATGTAGCATCTATCAAAGAGCCGCGGTCGCGGGCATCTTGAATAATTCGTTTGATTGGTGCCGATTCCGGACTCACGATCGACACAATCCGGTTTGCGGAAACGATATTCCCAAAACCAATATTCATAAGCTTAATAGACATTATAATCCCCCATCCATTATCTAGTGTGGCCTTGAGCGTTTCTTCATAATCAACCTATTCGATATTTTGCACCTGTTCTTTCATTTTTTCAAGTAAACTTTTCATTTCGACCACTTCTCTGGTCATTCGTGAATCATTTGCTTTCGATCCAATCGTGTTGACTTCTCTATTCATTTCCTGAACAAGAAAATCAAGTTTTCTGCCTACCGGTTCATCCACTTCAAGCGTATCTGAAAATTGAAGTAAGTGACTTTCAAGTCTAGTTAACTCTTCATTCACATCTGCTTTATCGGCTAAGATAGCAGCTTCAGTCAGTAAACGACTTTCGTCACCTGCACCTTCAGCAAATTCTGCTAATCGTTGAACAAGCTTTTCACGATAATGTAAGGCAACCTCTGGTGCATATTCCTTAATGATCGTAATGCTTTTATGTATCTTCGCTGCTTGAACTGACAAGTCATTCATCAATTCTAGGCCTTCTTGATTTCTCATTTTTTTCAGTGATTCAAGTGCCTCTGTAAGGGCTGAGAATAAGATACCTTCGAGCTCTTTATTTTCATTATTCTCTTCTTCCACAAAAAGGATATTCTCAACTTGAAGCATGTCATGTAAAGAAGGACCTGCTAAATCATATTTGGTTTGAACTGTTTCCATATGAGAAAAGAATTGTTCTGTCAAACTCCAATCAAGCTGCAGTTTTTTCGTGACCAGCCCTTCGCCTTCTACGGTTATAAATAGTTCAGCTCTTCCTCTTCTAATATATTGACTTGCTTTTTTTTAACCTTTTCTTCTAGAATCATTAGCTGTCGCGGCATACGGATGATAAACTCACAAAAACGATGATTGACTGTTTTCATTTCAACCGTCACTTTTGTATCTCCGTCTTCAGCCTTTCCCCGGCCGTATCCTGTCATACTCACGATCATGGCGCCACTTCCATTCCATGCATTATCACTTTTACCTGACTTGGTCTTGTGAATCTATTTGGTCAAAAGAAGCCGCAATAAATAAGCCAGCGGATGAAAATAAGCTGCATTTTCCTGTAAACCGCCTATCTACGTCAGCTGAACACCTGATTACGGACTAACTTTTCTATAAAAAAATAAAAAGGTAATAGAGAAACTCTACTACCTTTCGAATTATACCATACCTTACCTTGTTTTTCTTATTAAAATAGAACCTGCCAGTAAAAAAGTTGGAATAGATGCCATCCCTATAACGAGCAGCCAATCCCGAGATGCAATGGGTACAGTATGGAAAATAACCTGCAGAGGCGGGTAATAAATAACAACCAATAATAAAACCAGTGAAGAAATTACTGCTGCGACGAGGTACTTATTACCAAATGGATTCCGTGAAAAAATGGATCGTTCACTTCGGCAATCAAACACATGAATCAGCTGAGCTAAAACTAATGTTGTAAAAGCAATGGTTTGAGCATAAACAAGATTATCCGGGTTATTTTTATAAATTACGATAAACGCAATCAATGTAGAGATCCCAATAAGAAAACCTCTTGAGATAATCTTCCAGCCAAGTCCTCTAGCGAATACCCCTTCCTTAGGGTCCCGCGGATCCCTCTTCATGACATCATTTTCCGCTTTATCAAGCCCTAAAGCCATTGCCGGCAGACCATCTGTTACCAAGTTTACCCAGAGGATTTGAATTGGAATTAAAGGGAGCGGCAATGCACATACCATCGCGAAAAACATAACCAAAATTTCGCCTACATTTGATGCCAATAAGTAACGGATGAATTTACGAATATTTTCATAAATATTCCGGCCTTCCTTGATTGCCGCTTTAATGGTTGCAAAATTATCATCAAGTAAAATTAGGGAAGAGGCTTCTTTCGCAACGTCCGTACCGGTAATCCCCATGGAAATACCGATATCTGCTGCTTTAATAGCTGGGGCGTCATTTACCCCATCACCGGTCATCGCTACAATATGTCCATTGTTTTGCAGAGCACGAACAATTTTCAATTTATGCTCTGGAGATACTCTGGCGAACACTGCTACATCTTCGACAATGTCTTCCAACTGGTCAACTGTCATTTCAGCTAATTCTTTTCCCTCTAACACTCTTTCCTTACCTCTTAAAATACCCAATTGCCCAGCAATAGCCTTGGCAGTTGCCACATGGTCACCAGTGATCATTACCGTCTTTATTCCTGCTTCTCTAGCCTCCCTCACCGCTTCCTTCACCTCAGGGCGGGGAGGATCAATCATTCCATGAAGGCCAAAGTAAATTAAGTCACTCTCCGCCTCTGATTCATGGAGTAAAACCGTTCCCGATGGAATCGGCTTATACCCAATAGCAATTGTTCGGAGCGCCTGCTGTGCCAGACCGTTAATCGCTTCCTGAATCTGTGTTTGATACTCACTGATGCGAACGACTCGTTCTTGCCAAAGAATAGAACTGCTATGCGAAATCATCACGTCAGGTGCACCCTTCGCTACGACAAAATGCTTCCCTTGGTTATCCTTTACAATTACACTCATCATTTTACGTGTAGAGTCAAATGGAAACTCCTTGACGATTGTAAACTGTTCAACAACATTTTCACGATTCAGCCCTGCTTTCATAGCAGCGACTAACATTGCCCCCTCTGTTGGATCCCCGTTCAAAGTAAATCGATCTTTTTTTAGAATAAGCTCAGAATTATTGCAAAGCATCCCAAATGTCAGGAGCTGAAAAAGCGTTTTATTTCCCTTTGGCTGCACGGCACGTTCGCCGTAGTAAAACTCTCCTGAAGGTGCATACCCAGTTCCCGTTACTTGCCAAGTATGCCCGCCGCTCCAAAGATGTGTGACCGTCATTTTATTTTGGGTCATGGTTCCTGTTTTGTCTGAACAAATGACTGATGCACAGCCTAGCGTCTCTACTGCTGGCAGTTTCCGAACAATCGCATTCTTCTTAATCATCCGTTGGACACCTAAAGACAGCGCAACTGTAACAATGGCCGGTAACCCTTCTGGAATGGCTGCAACAGCTAATGAGACTCCGGCTAAAAACATCGTATACAAGGGATTTCCTTGTAAGATCCCAGTAACAACAACAATAAGAGTCAAAAACAGTGCCGTTGTTATTAAAATTTTTCCGAGCTGTTCAAGCCTGAGCTGCAGGGGTGTATCCTGCGTCTCCGCTGATTGAAGCAAATCAGCAATTTTCCCCATTGCCGTATTCATGCCTGTACCAACAATAATTCCGATCCCGCTTCCGCGTGAAACCATCGTACCCATGAAAGCCATATTTTCTTCATCACCAATGCCTTCAGCAGGAAAATGGAGAGATTCAGATTGTTTAATCGATGGAACAGATTCTCCAGTTAAAGCTGATTCTTCAATTTCAAGACTGTATGCTTCGATCAGTCGTACATCCGCACCAATCCGATCGCCGCTTATAAATTTAATGATATCTCCTACAACCGCTTCACGTGATGGAATCTTCCTCCATTCCCCATCTCGAAGAACGTAAATCTGCGGCGCAGCCATCTCTTTCAACGCATCTAGAGACTTTTCGGCACGGCGTTCCTGATAAAACCCAAGCAGACCATTCATTAAAATGATGGCTATTATAGCTATTGCATCAATATATTCACCAAGGAGCCCAGAGATCAGGGTTGCCGCAAGAAGCACAATGACCATGAAATCCTTAAACTGTGCAAAAAAAGCAGGATTACCGACTGTTTTTCTCCTGCTTGCAATTCATTAAAGCCCTGCTCTTTCTGCCTTTTTCTGGCTTCCGTTTCCGTTATCCCCACATCTTTGTCAGTTTTAAGAGTAGTTTCTAAATCTTCAATATTCATTTCGCGGAACGTCATTTGAGTATCACACATCCTCCACATAGATTACTTATCGCCTTTTCTAACCTAAAAAGCGCAGCGGTCGAGCCTTTTTACACAATACGCCTTTCGAATTTCTCTTCGGCAGCTCTCTTCTTCCATGCTTATTCAGACTCGTCCTAAAACATGCTATAATTACAATGGATAGTAGATTAAAAAAGATTTACCTTAGCCGATTAATAACCAATGACTAAATTAAGAATAGGGAGTTACATATATGTCTTTTGATGGTTTATTTACGAAAGCAATAACAGAAGAAATTTCAACAGTACTCAAGGGCGGAAGAATCAGCAAAGTTCATCAGCCTTATAAAAATGAATTAATTCTTGTCGTTCGATCAGGACGAAAAAATTATAAGCTGTTACTCTCGGCACACCCAAGTTACGCAAGAGCTCAAATTACTGAGGAAGAATATGAAAATCCTAAAGAACCTCCAATGTTTTGTATGCTGCTTCGGAAGCATCTTGAAGGGTATACCATCGATGATATTTACCAAACAGGGCTTGATCGGATGATTACTCTAGAGGTTTCTGGACGAAATGAACTCGGGGATTTATCAAAAAAACTACTTATCATCGAAATTATGGGCCGGCACAGCAATATTATCCTAATTGATAAAGAGCGAAATATGATTCTCGACAGTATTAAACATGTATCTTCTGCTGTGAATAGCTACCGGTCAATCCTTCCAGGACAAGAATATATTGCTCCGCCGACACAGGAAAAAGCAGACCCATTCACAGCCACTGCAGAAACAATTAGTCAAGCAATTGATTTTAACAGCGGAAAATTAAATAAACAGCTAGTTGGAGCATTTACCGGGATTTCTCCCATGTTTGCCCTTGAGGTTGTCTATCGTGCTGGATTAGCTAATAGTACAACCCTTCCTAATGCTTTCATCTCTTTAATTCATACGCTTTCTAATAAGGAATATTCCCCGTCCTTAATGAATGCGGATGGGAAACAAGCGTTTTATATGATTCCACTAGAACATCTTGGTCCGGACGTAAAGTCATTCCCCACCCTCAGTGAGTTGTTAGATCGCTATTATTTTGGTAAAGCGGCGCGAGATCGTGTTAAGCAACAAGGACATGATTTGGAACGGTTCGTATCAAATGAATTAGAAAAGAATGAAAAAAAAATCGGTAAGCTGAAAAAAACGTTAAAGGACACAGAGCGCGGTGAAGAATATCAGCTGTTTGGTGAACTATTAACAGCTAACCTCTATCAGATGAAACGAGGAATGAAAGATATTACTGTTGCGAACTATTACGAAGAAGATTCTTTCGTAACGATTCCGCTGAACCCACAGCTGTCACCGTCAGACAATGCACAAAAATATTTTTCTAAATATCAAAAAGCCAAGAATGCCGTTGGTTTTGTCCAAGAGCAAATTGAGAAAGCTGAACATGAATTGAATTATTTTGAAATACTCTATCAGCAGCTTCAATCTGCATCACCGAGAGATATTGAAGAAATACGTGAAGAGTTACAAGAAGAAGGCTATATCCGCAAAAAACAGAAAAAGGGCATGAAAAAATCTGCAAATGCAAAACCACAGCTAGAAACCTATTACTCAAGTGCTGGAGACGAAATATTTGTAGGTAAAAATAACAAACAAAATGATTACCTAACAAATAAATTTGCCCGCCGAGACGAACTGTGGTTCCATACCAAAGATATTCCGGGCTCTCACGTAGTAATTCGGAGTGAAAACCCTAGTGATCAAACCATTCTCGAAGCAGCCATGTTAGCCGCTTACTTCAGTAAAGCTAAAGATTCCAGCTCTGTACCGGTCGATTACACGAAAGTCCGGCACGTTAAAAAGCCAAATGGCTCTAAGCCTGGCTTTGTTATCTATGATAACCAGCTGACGGTCTATGTAACTCCTGATGCAGATGGTGTTATTGCTTTAAAACAAAAATAATGTCAAAAGGCTGTCGAGAAATTTTTCTCGACAGCCTTTTGCATTCTTGGGCTATGGGAGTTGTTGAAACTGTGTCGCTATTCTTTGTGTTCTGACATGTAGGGGAGGGGGTATTAATTTTTATGCTTATCTGGCTGTTAATCCCGTCTGGGCACTATTTTCGAGTCTGAAATACCCTTATTTTAAGATTTACTGAAGGCTACAAGAAAAGACCAGCTCTACAGCTGATCTTTTCTTGTAATTATGTCAGCCGGTAATCCAAGAGGTGTCCTCTGGGTTTTGTTTCCATCTTGTTAATCGTTCAATCTCAGCAGGGGCGATGTAATTCTTTTCAGCAGCGACCTTAATAAGTGTCGAATAGTCGCTTAGTGAATAATTTTTTATTCCGTTTGCCTCTAGTTCTTCTATGCCCTTCTGCAATTCATAGGTAAATATGGAGACCACCCCAAGTACATCACAGTCTGCTTCACGAAGGGCTTCAACAGCTGTGATGACGCTACCTCCGGTTGAAATTAAATCTTCAACTACTACGACTTTTTGTCTTGGGCTTGTTCTGCCTTCGATTTGATTGCCTTTGCCATGGCCTTTTGATTTAGAGCGTACATAGCACATAGGCAGATTCATTAAATCACTGACCCATGCTGCATGGGGAATTCCTGCGGTAGCTGTACCAGCAATGAGTTCGACCTCACCAAAGTGATCTTCGATTAATTGCTGCAGCCCGCTAGCGATATCCTTACGTACAGCAGGGTATGATAGCGTTAATCGATTATCACAATAAATGGGTGATTGAATCCCAGACGACCAAGTAAAAGGATCATTTGGCTGCAAGAAAACAGCTTTTATATCCAGTAATTGTGCGGCAATATGTTGTTTCATCGTAATACACCCTCCCATGCTTGCAGTACCGTATGATAGGCCTGCAATGGATTATTATCATCTGTAATCGCTCGTCCGACGACAATCGCATCCGCTCCGAGCCTTCTAGCCTCTTCTGGAGTAGCGACCCGCTTTTGATCATGATGATTTCCTGATACTAGTCTAATTCCTGGTGTAACAGTTAGAAAGCTTGTTCCAACCTCTGTATGTATTCGGCCTGCTTCATGGGTGGAACAGACGACCCCGTCCAGTCCCGCTTGTTTGGTAAGTGAAGCGTAGTGAAGCACAGAATCTTCAAGCTTCCCCTTAATTAATTGTTCTTGGTTCATTTGCTGTTCAGAAGTACTGGTTAACTGCGTAACGGCAACACATCCTGAGCGCTTTTTCCCTGCTGGCGTTCCAGCCTCAAGCCCCTCAAGTGCAGCTTCCATCATTTGCTTTCCACCAGCTGCATGAACCGTAACTAAATCTACATCTAGTAGAGCGAGGTTCCTCATTGCTTTCATAACGGTATGGGGGATATCATGAAGTTTTAAATCAAGAAAAACCCCATGTCCTCTTTCCTTAATGCGGCCAATTATAGAAGGTCCGCTGCTGTAAAACAATTCCATACCGATCTTCACAAACAGCTTTTCCTCTTCAAACGGATCTAAAAAGGTTAACGTTTCTGCTGCTCCAGGGAAATCAAGCGCAACAATAAGAGCATTTTTCAATTCATCTCCAGCTCCTTCCTATACATTCAGATAGATGGTCAATTCCTAATTCATCAAGCAGCTCCGGCAGCTCGTCAATAACTTTAGAACAAATAAATGGATCAGAGAAATTAGCTGTTCCGATTGCAACTGCACTCGCACCTGCATACAAGAACTCAATGACATCTTCACAAGAGTTAATCCCGCCCATACCAATTATCGGGATGGAAACATGCTGACTTACTTCATGAATCATGCGGATGGCTACCGGCTTAATGGCTGGTCCTGATAGACCTCCACTCCGGTTAGCAAGGACCGGCTTTGCTGTTCTTAAATCGAGACGCATGCCAAGCAACGTATTAATCATCGTCAATCCATCTGCCCCGCCTGCTTCTACAGCCTTAGCCATTTCGACAATATCTGTGACATTCGGGGATAATTTAACATATACCGGAACCTTTGAAACAGCCTTAACGGCTTTTGTCACTTCCTTTGCTACTTCTGGGATGGTGCCAAAAGCTAGACCACCTTCTTTGACATTTGGACACGATATATTAAGTTCTAATGCCCTTACATTCGGTGCCTGACTGATTTGAGCGGCAACCGCTGTATAATCCTCAATCTTTGACCCGGCAATATTCGCAATCACTGGGACATCATATTGAGTTAACCAAGGTAATTCTTCCGAAATTACTTTTTTTAATCCAGGATTCTGCAAACCAATTGCATTAAGCATCCCTGCTGCGGTTTCAGCTACCCGGGGCGTAGGATTTCCAAAACGAGGCTCGGGTGTCGTTGCTTTAATCATAATTGCCCCCAGCTTGCTTAACTCATAGAACTGACTATATTCTCGGCCGAATCCAAAGCAGCCAGTTTTCAATGAAAGGCCGGGTAATTCTACAGATAGTCTGTTCATATAACAACCTCCCCTGCCCGGAATACAGGACCATCACTGCAAACTTTTTTATAACTGAAACCATCAGGGTCATCTGCTGTATGGCATACACATGCAAAGCAGGCACCGATCCCGCAGCCCATGCGTTCTTCAAGTGATAGAAAGACTTTTTTTATCTGCTCCATATTCCTTTTCAATGGCCCTCAGCATCATGGTTGGTCCGCATGAATAGATGGTGGTAAAAGAGTTTTCAAGTGATGTTATAACATCTGTCACATAGCCGTGAATTCCATAGGATCCATCAGCGGTTGCGATATATGTCTCACCGAGTCCGGCAAACTCTGCTTCATAAAAAACAGCCTGCTTCGTTTGAAAGCCTAGGATGTGAATGACGTTGACCCCTGAAGATTTCAGTCTCTTTGAGAGCTCATATAACGGCGGGACGCCAATGCCGCCCCCGACCAAGAGCACCGTTTCTCCAAAAGACGCCTCTTCGACTGGAAATCCGTTTCCAAGCGGACCCAGAACGTCAATGGTTTCATGTACCTTTTTTTTAGATAATTGCTTCGTCCCCTTACCATCTGCTCGATAAATCATGGTAAATTCTTTTCGATCTTGATTAATGGAACAGATACTAATCGGTCTTCTCAACAGCGGATCCAGTTGGTCATTTGCCTTTAGATGAACAAATTGTCCTGGCTGGTCCATGGCAGAAACCAGTTCGCCTGAGAGTGTTAATTCAAAAATAGCTGCTGCGATTTGTTTTTGACTTTTCACCGTCATACATTCATTTTTAATCATAAATGAACCACCTCATGAGTCTCTGATTTCCCCATTGTCTCCGCCGTGAAAGTCATAGACTCAAACACTCGTAAAATAGCTTCCGCCGTATCAAGAGAGGTCATACATGGGATGCCGTTTTCAACTGCTTCACGACGGATTCTAAAGCCATCTCTTAAAGGTTGTTTACCTTTTGTCAGCGTATTAATAATAAGCTGTGCTTCTCCATTACGAATGACATCAAGTAAGTTATGCTCTGTTGAATCGATTTTCTCGACAATTTCTGTTGGGATGTCAGCAGCCTTCAATTTTTGTGCCGTTCCGCTTGTAGCAATCAGTCTGTACCCTATGTTGTGAAAACGACGTGCTAATTGAAGAGCTTCTTCTTTATCCTTGTCTGCAATGGTTAACAGCACCGCACCATATTCCTTAATTTTTATACCTGAAGCAACTAACCCTTTATATAGAGCCTTTTCAAGCGTTGTATCTTTTCCCATTACTTCGCCTGTAGATTTCATTTCAGGTCCTAAGGTGATGTCTACCCTCCGTAATTTAGCAAAGGAGAAGACAGGAACCTTTACATAGACGCCAGCTTTCTCCGGTACTAAGCCCGTTTGGTAGCCAAGGGATGTTAAGGAAGATCCAAGGATAACTTTCGTAGCCAAGTTTGCCATTGGAATATTAGTAATCTTACTGATAAAAGGGACGGTCCGGCTTGATCGCGGATTCACCTCAATTACATAGATTTCTTCTTTACTAATAACATATTGGATGTTTAGTAAGCCTATGATATTCAACCCTCTAGCAAGCTGGGTTGTATAATCAACGATTGCGGCCTTCTGTTTCGCTGTAAGACTTTGCGGCGGATAGACCGCAATGGAATCTCCGGAATGGACTCCTGCCCGTTCAATATGCTCCATAATGCCGGGAATCACGACATTTTTCCCATCTGAAATGGCATCCACTTCTATTTCTTTCCCTGTTAAGTAGCGGTCAATTAACACTGGGTGTTCAGGGTTGATCTTCACAGCATGCTTCATGTAATGTATTAATTCATCTTCTTTATAAACAATTTCCATTGCTCGACCGCCTAACACATACGAAGGACGAACTAAAACCGGGTAGCCGATTTCATTGGCAATTTCCACTGCCTCTTCTATTGCCACAGCAGTTTTCCCTTCAGGCTGTGGAATACCTAGTGTCTTTAATGCATGTTCAAATTTATCCCGATTTTCTGCACAGTCAATATCTTCTAAAGATGTCCCAAGAATCTTCACACCATGTTCTTCGAGCTGGTCTGCTAGATTAATAGCTGTCTGTCCGCCAAATTGGACAATAACGCCTAGTGGTTTCTCCAAATCAATCACATGCATGACATCTTCAATCGTCAGCGGCTCAAAATAAAGCTTATCCGAGATACTAAAATCAGTAGATACGGTCTCTGGATTATTATTTATAATGATCGCTTCATATCCAGCTTCCTTAATCGCCCAGACTGAATGAACGGTTGCATAATCAAACTCTACTCCCTGACCAATTCTGATGGGACCTGAGCCTAAGACCACGACGCTTTCGCGTTTGGTTACGATGGATTCATTTTCATCTTCATAAGTCCCATAAAAATATGGTGTTTCCGATTCAAATTCTGCCGCACATGTGTCGACCATTTTATAAACTGGGATTATTCCTTGGGCTGTGCGCCAGTCGTAAACCGTTTTTTCTCTTTCATTCCAAAGGGAAGCAATTTTTTTATCAGAGAAACCCATTCTTTTAGCTGTCTTCAATACCTCTAAGTTAAATGGATTCGTTTGAAGGATTTCTTCATAGTCAACAATGTTCCTCAGTTTAGATAAAAAGAAGGAATCAATCTGGCTCCATTCATGAATGGTTTCAATGGTGACTCCCCTTCTTAATGCTTCACCGATATAGAATAACCGTTCATCTCCTGCTTTCCTAATCCGTTTTTCAATCAATTCATCCTCAACATCTTCGTTTAATTCAAGATGATAAATCCCCGCTTCAAGTGATCGAACCGCTTTTAAAATGGACTCCTCAAACGTCCGTCCTATCGCCATTACTTCACCAGTTGCTTTCATTTGTGTACCAAGAGTTCGGTTTGCCGATTCAAATTTATCAAACGGCCAGCGTGGAATTTTTGTAACTACATAATCGAGAGCCGGCTCAAAGCTTGCGTATGTTTTCTCTGTAACGGGGTTCATCATTTCATCGAGCGTTAGTCCGACAGCTATTTTTGCAGCAAGCTTAGCGATCGGGTAGCCTGTAGCTTTCGAGGCAAGGGCAGAGGAGCGGCTGACCCGCGGATTCACTTCTATCACGTAATATTGATAGCTGTAGGGATCAAGCGCAAGTTGAACGTTACACCCACCTTCAATTTTCAAGGCACGAATAATCTTTAGTGAAGTATTTCTAAGCATCTGGTACTCCCGGTCGCTTAAGGTTTGACTAGGTGCTGTAACGATTGAATCTCCTGTATGTACGCCGACAGGGTCGAAATTTTCCATATTACATACAACGATTGCGTTATCATTTGCATCACGCATTACCTCGTATTCGATTTCCTTAAATCCAGCTATACTTTTTTCAAGTAAACACTGGTGAACAGGACTAATTTTCAGTCCGCCGGTTACAATTTCAATTAACTCTTCTTCAGTCGAACAGATCCCGCCGCCAGTCCCGCCTAGGGTGAAAGCCGGTCGAACGATGACCGGATAATCTACCCGCTCTACAAATTTGTAGGCTTCTTCAAGTGAATGGATAATATCACTGTCCGGAACAGGTTCTCCTAGTTCATTCATAAGCGTTCGGAATAATTCCCGGTCTTCCGCTTGATGAATCGCTGACAGTTTCGTACCTAGAATTTGAACACCGCATTCGTCAAGGACACCTGCGTTCGCTAATTCAATGGCCATGTTTAATCCTGTTTGTCCGCCAAGAGTCGGCAGCAGTGCGTCCGGCCGTTCTTTCCGAATAATTTTGCTGACAAATTCTAAGGTAATCGGTTCGATATAAACTGCATCTGCCATTTCACTATCTGTCATAATGGTCGCAGGATTTGAGTTAATCAGGATGACACGGTAGCCTTCCTCTTTCAACGCCATACAAGCTTGTGTACCTGCATAATCAAATTCGGCTGCTTGACCGATGACGATTGGACCCGATCCGATGACAAGAATACTCTTTATATCTGTACGTTTTGGCATGTTAGTTCCCCCTTAGTTTTGTTCAGATCCATCATCTGAATAAATTGATCAAAAAGATAATTGGCATCTTCCGGACCCGGCGACGCTTCTGGATGATATTGCACGGTAAAAGCCTGAAGTGTTTTGTGTTTTAACCCTTCAACTGTCCCATCATTTAACGCGATATGTGTGACTTCAAGTTCCGTTTTAGAAAGTGACTCTTCATCCACCGTGTATCCATGATTTTGTGACGTTAACGCTACTTTTCCAGTCTGCAGATCTTTTACAGGATGATTAGATCCTCTATGACCAAATTTCATTTTTTCTGTTTCTGCTCCATTTGCCAGTGCAAACAGCTGATGACCGAGACAGATTCCAAATAACGGTATCTTCCCCTGTACTCCCTGTATCAATGCAATGCCTTCCTTCACATCTGCTGGATCTCCAGGACCATTTGACAGCATGATTCCATCAGGATGCAGTTGAAGTACTTCCTCAGCGGTTGTATTATAGGGAACAACAATGATATCACACCCCCGGTCATTCAACTCCCGTAATATCCCCTGCTTCATCCCATAATCAACTAATACCACCCTGAAGCCTCTACCTGGATTACGATAGGCGGTTTTCGTTGATACTCTTCTAACTTGATCAGTCACAGTTACCGTAGCCAGCAAATGCTGCAGCATTTGTTCAGGCTTTTTATCAATTCCACAAATCATTCCTTTCATTGTTCCAGTCTTGCGGATAATCCGAGTCAACTTCCTAGTATCAATCCCACTAATACCAGGTATGTGTTTTTGCTTTAGGTAGTCACTAAGTGATAATTGATTTCTCCAGTTTGAAGGTAATTCAGCTACTTCTCTAACAACCAATCCTGAAATAGCCGGGATGATGGACTCAAAATCGTCGCGATTGATTCCATAATTGCCTATTAACGGGTAGGTCATCGTAATGATCTGATTGCAATAAGAAGGATCAGATAATATTTCCTGGTAGCCAGTCATCCCTGTATTGAACACTACTTCGCCGGATTTTTCAGTATCTGCCCCGAATCCTTCACCGATAAAACAAGTTCCATCTTCGAGAATAAGTTGTCGTTTCATTCCGCAGCACTCCCCTTCTCCCAAACTATTTGTCCTTCAACTATTGTCATCACAGGCCATCCTGTACAGATTTGACCAGCAAATGGTGTATTTTTTCCTTTTGAGGCAAATTCTTTACTGTTAATCGACTGTGTTTGATTCAAATCAATCAAGACAATATCTGCTAATGCCCCTTCTGAAAGAGAACCGTAAGGCAACGAGAAGCTCTCGGCAGGTCTAACTGTCAACCAGTCAATTAATTGCTTTAGCGTCCATTTATCGGTTTGAACGAACCCGCTGTATAACAAGGGAAAAGCTGTTTCTAAACCAACAATCCCGAATGGTGCAAGATTCATCCCTTCTGCTTTTTCTTCCTCTAAGTGTGGAGCATGGTCCGTTGCAATGAAATCGATGGTACCGTCTAGCAAACCTTCAAGCAGGGCTTCACGATCAGACTTGCCGCGAAGTGGTGGATTCATCTTATAATTAGTATCAAGTCCTGGAATATCGTCTTCACAAAGCAGCAGATGATGTGGAGTAACCTCTGCAGTGACCCGAATGCCTGCCCGTTTAGCGTCACGTACAAGGCGTACTGATTCTTTTGTGGAGATATGACAGACATGATAGTGACATCCAGCGGCCTCTGCCAGCAGAATGTCACGGGCTATATGTACGGACTCGCAAACAGAAGGAATTCCCTTTAAGCCATTGGCTTTTGAATAGGTTCCTTCATGAACACAGCCATTATAAATTAAACTGTTTTCTTCACAATGAGCAACCACAGGCATATCGATTAAAGCTGCCTTCTTCATGGCTTCGAGCATCATCCCGGCGTTTTGGATGCCTACACCATCATCAGTGAAGGCAAAAGCACCTGCTTCTTTTAAACTGGCAAACTCCGTTAACTCCTTGCCCGCTTCACGAACAGTAATCGAAGCATAAGGTAAAACTCTTACATGAGCGTCTGCTTCAATTTTCTGCAGTAACGATTCCAGATGATCCACACTATCTGGAACTGGACGGGTGTTCGGCATGGCTGCTATCGTTGTAAACCCTCCCTTTGCAGCTGCCATTGTACCGGTTGCAATTGTTTCTTTTTTTTCACCACCAGGCTCACGAAGATGAACATGCAAGTCAATAAAGCCTGGAGCAATCAAATTCCCTTTCGCATCTATTTGTTGTAACCCCTCAGCGGCAATGTTCTCTGCCACTTTTGTAATATACTTTCCTTCCATTTCCACATCAGCTTGTGTCAGTGCACCCGTACTATCGAGCAATACCCCATTTTTTATGATTGTCTTCATCCAAAGTTCCCCCTTTTATTTCTCCAAGTACTTTTTTCAAAACAGCCATCCTAATATATACTCCGTTTTCCATCTGCTTAAATATTCTAGAACGTTCGCATTCTACTAAATCCGAGTCTATTTCTACACCGCGATTGATGGGAGCTGGATGCATGATAATCGCCTGTTTTTTCATTCTGCACTCTCTCTCTTTAGTCAACCCGTACGCTTGCAGATACTCATGCGCACTTCTTTGTTCTTTGTCGGAATGACGCTCATGCTGGATACGCAGCAGCATAACCACATCTGCGGTTTCAACCGCTTTTTCGATATTTTCATAAGCGCCGTTCCCCCTATCAAACCACTCAGGCGGTCCCGAGAAGATAACTTTTGCTCCCAATCTGGTCAATGCTTCTGCATTAGAACGAGCAACCCGACTGTGTTTGATGTCGCCAATAATCGCCACTGTCAGTCCCTCAAACCGGTTGAATTCCTGATAAATCGTCATGAGATCGAGTAAAGATTGTGTTGGATGATTTCCGCATCCATCCCCGGCATTAATGATGGGAATGGATAGATAATCGGATAGTTCGTCATAAAAGTGATCTCGGTTATGTCTAATAACCAATGCCTTTACACCAATGGATTCAAAGGTTTTAGCTGTATCGTATAGTGTTTCTCCCTTCAGAATACTTGATGTTCCCGCTTCAAATGGAATCACATGAAGCCCTAGCCGTCTTTCAGCCATTTCAAAGCTGCTTTTCGTACGTGTGCTTGGTTCAAAAAATAGATTAGCTACAGCAACATGCTCGGGCGGCAGCCACATCTGTCCTTCCGAAAAAGCTTGGGCCTGTGAGATAATTTGATTAATCTCTTTATTTGTCAGCTCATTCATAGTCAATAAACTTTTCATCATTTCCTGTCCCCTTTTGAATTGGATTTTCAGGGATTAAAAAACACCCCGCCTAAGGACAGAGTGTAAGAGTTTAAAGACTTAACCTGGGAAGAGTTTAGACTCCCTTAGTTAATACGCCTTTTACTGCAAACACCCTTATTAGTCTCTCTGGACTTCTTTTAAAAGGTGAAATTCGTCTATTTAGTTATCTGGTCGTCTAATTATTTTATAAACTATTATTCTGATTTTTCACGATTAGGTAAAATTAAGTTCAAAGCAATCCCGATAATAGCTGCTAATGCCATTCCGGAAAGTTGAATATCGTTATTTAATTGAACATATGCTCCGCCAATGCCTATGACAAGGATAACGGACACAATCATCAAGTTCCGCTTTTCAGCAAAGTCTACCTTATTCTCTACAAGCATTCTTAATCCGCTGGAAGCGATAATCCCAAATAACAGGATGGAGATCCCGCCCATTACCGCGTGCGGTATCGAGTGAATAACCGCCGAGACCTTTCCAACAAAGCCAAAGATAATGGCTGCTGCAGCTGCTCCACCAATAATATAGACACTATATGCTTTAGTTATAGTAAGAACACCAATGTTTTCACCATAAGAGGTAAGCGGCGGTCCGCCAATCAGTGAGCCAATCATTATTCCAGCTCCATCTCCCATTATGGAACGATGTAAGCCTGGCTTTTCAAGGAAATTCCGGCCGACAACATTACTTAAAATCATTTGATGCCCAATATGCTCGGAAAGGGTGACTATGGCTACTGGGAGCATAATGGCCAAAACCCCTCCTGATATGGTCGGTGTGTAATCGACGAAAGGAAAAATAAATGGCGGCAGTTCAATCCAGCTTGCTTCTTTAATGGGTGTAAAATCAATTAATCCTGCCGCTGCTGATGCCGCATACCCTGCAAAGATACCAAGTAAGATAGGAATTAAACCAAGAAACCCTTTTAAAAACATATTACAGAAAATCGTTACACCGAGAGTAAGCAAGGCGATCATTATATGTGTTGTACTATAAACGAGCGTCTCTGCGTATGGATCCTCATACATGGCCATATTGACCGCTGTCCCTGCCAGGCTCAATCCGATGACAATGATTACGGGTCCGACTACAACAGGCGGGAGCAAACTCATCAGCCACCTGATTCCAGCTTTTTTAATGATCAACGCAATGATTCCGTATAATAGACCTGCAAAAAAGCAGCCAATCATCGCTTCACCAGGTCCGCCTCCTCCTTTCACAATCAAGATGGGGGTGATAAATGCAAAGGAAGAACCAAGGTAAGCCGGAATCTGGCCTTTTGTAATAAGCAGGTACGACAACGTACCCAGCCCGCTCGAAACTAATGCTACACCTGGGCTTAAACCAACGAAGAACGGTACTAAAACCGTTGAACCAAACATGGCGAATAAATGCTGAATACTTAAGCTGAACCACTGAAATGGTTTAGGTACTTCATTTACATCTAATAAAATATCTTTTTTTGCTTCCATCGTTGCTACCTCCCAGCATGAAAAAAACCCTCTTCGTTTGTTTAACAAAGAGGGTCACCTATTAAGACCAATTCATGACTGTTCTTAATAGATTTTCTCCCTTTGTCAGCCTCTCTGGACTGTTTTTAAAAGGGCTTTATTTAATTTAAGATACTTACTTGATCTTTTTTATCTACTTCACTTAAGCAGACAGATATTTTTTCTGTTAATGCAGTCGGTACATTTTTCCCCACATAATCTGCTCGTATAGGTAACTCTCGATGACCTCTGTCAACAAGTACGGCAAGCTGAATTTGTGAAGGACGTCCAAGATCAATTAAAGCATCTAGTGCCGATCTGACTGTCCTGCCTGTGAAAAGCACATCATCGATTAGGATCACTTTTTTATCGGTAATATTCATAGGGATGTCGGAGCCCTTTACCAGTGGTTCTCCGTCATTTGTTGTTTTCGTTAAATCATCACGGTAAAGCGTGATATCTAACTCACCAACCTCGACTTTCGAACCTTCAATTTCTCCAATCCGATCAGCAAGTCGTCTGGCGAGAAAAATCCCGCGTGTTCGAATTCCAATCAGCACACAATTGTCTATTCCCTTATTCTTTTCGATAATTTCATGAGCGATACGAGTTAATGCCCGTCGAATAGCTTGGTCATCCAGTACAATTGCTTTTTCAATCATGTTGTTCACCTCTTTTTATATATAAAAAAATCCCTCTGCCAGGAGGCATAGGGATTCGATACTGCGGGTCGTGCTTAATAATGAATTCACTCATCGAATTCATTAACTCCGTGTACCTTCCCAGCCTCTCTGGACTGTGTTAAAGGTTCTTATTAAGTTAATATCATAGTATAGCATTCAAACCAACTTGTCAATTACTGTTCCGTAAATAATTCAACAAGTGCTCAAATTCACTTGGCAATGGTGCTTCAAACTCGATGTACTCTTTAGTCCGAGGATGAATAAATCCAAGCAAACCTGCGTGAAGGGCTTGTCCTTCGATGGCAAGTGTCTTACGCGGTCCGTATTTCGGATCTCCTGCAAGCGGGAAACCAATGTATTTCATATGAACGCGGATTTGATGCGTTCTTCCTGTTTCCAGCTGACATTCAACATAGGTATAATTCTTAAATCTGTCCAGTACTTTAAAATGCGTGACCGCTGTTTTTGAGTTTTCATCGATAACGGTCATGCTCTGACGATCTTTTTTATCTCGACCGATTGGCGCATCAATTGTTCCATAATCATGCGGAATTACACCATGAGCAATGGCCTGATATTTTCTAGTAACCGTTTTATCAACCAGCTGTTGAACAAGACTTTCATGTGCCATATCATTTTTAGCAACCATTAATAAGCCTGAGGTATCTTTATCAATACGGTGTACAATACCAGGGCGCATAACGCCATTAATCCCAGATAAATCCTTACAATGAGCCATTAAACCATTCACAAGCGTACCAGTAGAGTGTCCTGGTGCAGGGTGAACGACCATGCCTCTTGGTTTATTCACGACTAATACATCAGCATCTTCATAATAAATCTCAAGGTTCATTTCTTCAGGTACAACATCAAGTTCTGACAACTCAGGAACAGTTACCACAATTTCATCACCAGTTGAGGCTTTATAATTTGTTTTAACCTTCGATCCATTAACTAGAACCGCGCCCTCTTTTATTAATAACTGCACCTGGCTGCGTGACCATTCATCGTTTAATAATGATAATACTTTATCAATCCGTTCACCTTTATGTGTCTCATCTATGCTGTACGTATAATTATCCATTTAATTTCTCCTTAATGATTTTTTCCTCAAAAAGCATGAAGATAACCAATAAGGCTACTCCGATGCAAAGGGCGGAATCTGCGATGTTGAAAATTGGGAAACTGTAGTCAAAAATATAGATGTGAATAAAGTCTACCACTTCTTGATGGATCACCCTGTCGATGAAGTTCCCAATGGCTCCGCCTAGCATTAAACTCAAACCAATAGCAAGTAAACCGCTCTTCTTAGACATTGTTTGAATATAGTAGACCAAACCGATGATCACAACTAACGTGACAAGATAGAAGAACCAAAATTGGCCCTCAAGAATTCCCCAGGCAGCACCTGTGTTTCGATGTGACGTTATATAAAATAAATTTTCAATGACAGTAATGCTGTCTCCATATTCCATATTGTTAACAATCAGCCACTTTGTCAATTGGTCAAGACCGATGACAATTAAGGCAATGATATAATATATCACACTAGAAACCCCCAAACTAGCACATTCGTTTCTTTTGAATTGTAGCATAATACGTAATAATTGCCTAATGAAGTTCATATTTTTTCAAAAAAAAGGACAATCCTCACTATGCTTGTTAACCATATAAAAGGGGAGCTGGACTCACCAGCTCCCACTTCTACCAACTATTCTTAGTTTGCAAATGTTTCTTCTACAACCTGTGCACATCGAGTACATAGAGTTGGATGTTTTTCGTTTTTACCTACTGTTTCAGAAACATTCCAGCAGCGTTCACATGTCTCTCCATCTGCCTTTGTAACTAGAATTGCAATATTCTCTAGTTTCAGTGCTTCTTCTGGAGCTTCAGCTATTGTACCGCCAATTTCAAATTTCGAAACAATGAATAATTGTTCAGGACTTTCTTGAATACTGTCAAGCAGTGTTTTAGTCTCTGCATCAACATATACAGTAATTTTCGCATTCAATGATTTCCCAATGATTTTTTGATTACGAGCAAATTCAAGAGCTTTCAAGACATCATTACGAAGGTCCATAAACGCATTCCATTTCGCTTCAATTTCCATAGCATTCACAATTTCACGCTCTTCAGGCATTAGGGTTAACTGAACGTTTTCCTCGTGATTACCTGGAATGAACTCCCACACTTCATCTGCTGTATGAGGAAGAATTGGTGCAACCAGTTTAGTAAGACTAAGGACGGTTTCATAAAGAACCGTTTGAACACCTCTGCGTTCAGTACCATTTGGTGTCTCACAGTATAGGATGTCTTTCGCATAGTCAAGGTAGAATGAACTCAAATCCAGCGTACAGAAATTATTAATTTGCTGATAAATATTGGCGAATTCATAATTATCATAAGATGTCTTCGCTTGCTTAACCAGCTTATTTAATTTTATAAGCATGTATTGGTCGACTTCTTTAAGATCTTCGTAAGAAACTTTATCGTTTTCTGGATTAAAGCCATCCAAGTTACCCAATAGGAATCTAAATGTATTACGAATTTTGCGGTATACATCGGCAACTTGTTTCAGAATCGGATCAGATACTCGGACATCTGCCTGATAATCGACAGAAGCAACCCATAGACGTAAGATATCTGCTCCTAGTTGATTCATTACTTTTGCTGGTATAACGACATTTCCAATTGATTTACTCATTTTGCGTCCTTCACCATCCAGCGCAAAACCATGGCTTAGAACCCCTTTGTACGGTGCTTTTCCAGTAACAGCAACACCTGTAGAAAGTGAAGAGTTAAACCAGCCGCGATACTGATCACTTCCTTCAAGATATAAATCAGCTGGACGTTGTAAGTCACTGCGTTCTTCTAGTACGGCTTGGTGAGAAGAGCCTGAATCGAACCAAACATCCATGATATCTGTCTCTTTAGTGAAAAGGCCATTCGGGCTGTTCTCATGTACAAAGCCTTCTGGTAATAATTCTTTTGCTTCACGCTCGAACCAAATATTTGATCCATGTTCACGGAATAGGTTTGATACATGGTCAATTGTTTCATCAGAGATAATCGGATCGCCATTTTCAGCGTAGAACACTGGAATCGGAACTCCCCATGCACGTTGACGAGAAATACACCAATCTCCACGGTCACGAACCATATTATGAAGACGTGTCTCTCCCCATGCCGGCACCCATTTTGTATCTTCAACAGCTTTTAACAGCTCGCCGCGGAAATCTTTAATCGATGCAAACCACTGTGCTGTTGCACGGAAAATGGTTGGTTTTTTCGTACGCCAATCGTGTGGATATGAGTGTGTAAAGAATGATAAATTCAATAACGCGCCCACTTCTTTTAATTTATCTGTAATTGGTTTATTTGCTTTATCATAGAACAATCCAGCAAACTCGCCAGCTTCTTCTGTCATAACGCCTTTTTCATCAACCGGACATAATACATCTAAGCCATACTTTTGACCAATGATAAAATCATCTTCCCCGTGTCCTGGAGCAGTATGAACACAGCCAGTTCCAGCTTCTGTTGTAACATGGTCACCCAGCATAACTAATGATTCACGCTCGTATAAAGGATGCTTAGCTGTTGCACGATCAAGTTCTGATCCTTTGACTGTTTTTACGATTTCGGGATTTTCCCAACCGATAGCTTCCGCTGCTTTTTCAAGAAGAGCTTCTGCCACAAGGAATTTATCCTCTCCCACAGCAACGACAACGTAATTTAAGTCAGGATTCAACGAAATTCCCAGGTTAGCTGGAATCGTCCATGGAGTTGTTGTCCAGATCACGATTTTAACGCCTTCGTCAATTAAACCCTTACCATCGATTACTTCAAAAGCAACATAAATAGAAGGTGATTTGATATCTTGGTATTCAATTTCCGCTTCTGCTAGTGCAGATTCACTTGAAGGAGACCAATAAACTGGTTTACGACCTTTGTAGATGTAACCTTTTTTCGCCATTTCGCCGAAGACTTTAATTTGTTGTGCTTCGTATTCAGGCTTCAACGTGATATATGGATTATCCCAATCGGCCCGCACACCTAGACGTTTAAATTGTTCACGCTGACTATCCACTTGTTCAAGCGCATACTCCTCACACAATTTACGGAATTCAGCAATGCTCATTTCTTTCCGCTTTACCCCTTTTTCGTCAAGGCTGTTTCAATCGGCAAACCATGTGTATCCCAGCCTGGTACGTAAGGCGCTTGGAAGCCGCTCATAGATTTGTAACGGACGATAAAGTCCTTTAGGACCTTATTTAACGCGTGGCCCATATGGATATCCCCATTCGCATATGGAGGACCATCATGCAGAATGAACAATGGACGTCCTTCTGTATGTTTTTGTACCTTCTGATAGATATCTTCTTCTGCCCATTTAGCTTGAATAGCTGGCTCTCTATTAGGCAGATTACCCCGCATTGGGAATTCTGTTTTCGGCATCAGTAATGTATCTTTGTATTCCATCTTTTTTCCTCCATCCTAAATTTCACCATTGATTTAACGGCTTGAAACATCAAAAAAAGGCTTTCTCATCCCTATAAAAAAGGGACGAGAAAGCCTTTTCCCGCGGTACCACCCTGGCTAGACAAAGCACATGTGCTTTAGTCCTCTCAAGCATTCGTAACGTGAATAAGACGCTTTATTTACTTCTGCTATAAAAGCAGGTTCAATTCAGAGCTCCAGGGTGATCCAATTTCTTCTGCTTATGCCGGACTTGCACCATCTCCGGCTCGCTGATATAAGTCGTGAAAGAAATTCTTTCCCTATCTTCGCTGATTATTAGTTGTTATTGTGAAAAAAGTATAGCGAATCCTCAGCCGTCAGTCAAGAGGGACCTGAAAAAATAGCAGTTAAAAGAGAAACTACTCTTTATTCTTCATCTCTAAAGCTGTCGGCGGCGTCGATTTGATATTCCATCAAATGGTCCCAATCATCACTATCCAATAAGTCCAGCTGTGCTTCAACAAGCATTTTAAATCGTGTACGGAACACTTTGGACTGTTTTTTCAGCTCTTCAATTTCATTCGAAATTTTTCTTGATTTACTCAATGATTCATTAACAATTCGATCTGCATTTTTTTCTGCTTCTTTGATAATTAATTTCGATTCTTTTTGAGCGTTACGTTTAACTTCTTCTGCTGCTTCTTGGGCAATAATAATCGATTTATTGAGTGTTCCTTCGATATTTGTAAAATGCCCCAAGCGATCGTACACTTCGTTTAATTTTTCTTCGAGCTCTTTCTTTTCTCTAAGAATAATTTCATAATCCTTGATTATCTGATCGAGAAATTCGTTTACTTCATCCTCGTCATACCCGCGGAATCCTTTATTGAATTCCTTATTATGTATATCTATCGGGGTTAAGGGCATAAGGCACCTCCAGAACAAAATTCTAGTCTATTTAATATTATACTATACTACCTTTCGACAGGAAGCACGTTATTCCTTCTTATTTTATCACAAATCTGCTTATTTCTTCATTCCCAGTGTCAATCTATATTTATCTTTCTTCGTTTTACCATCAATCGAGATAATTTTCACACGGCCAAACCCTCTTACCGAAAGTACGTCACTTTCTCTGCATTCAGCAGAAACATTCTCTGTGACTTTGAAATTAACTTTTACCTTGCCGGCTTTAATTAACGTCTGTACCTTTTGCCGAGACTGGTTTAATCCCGTGGAAAGGACAGCATCGAGTCTAAGAGAACTCACCGTATGGGTTTCTTCCTGCCATTGTTCTTTGGGAACCAAGATAGAGGTGAGAGGAATTGGTTCGATGGTTACTGAGGAATTTCCGATTTTTTCAAGGTTTACAGCAAGATATGAATCAATTTCTTTTGCTGCGACGAATTGAACACTTTCGTCATTAATCAGGATATCGCCGAATTTTTCCCGTTGTATTCCGAGTGACATTAGTGTCCCAAGAATCTGCCTATGCTCAAGGGTTAGAAATTTTTTCGGATACCTAATTTTATATAAGGCGATTTGATAATCGGCTTCTTCCGGAGAATAATAGTCTGGATAAAGTAATGCTCGTTTCCGCTCTACTCCGTCACCACCCCCAAAGAAAGCCAAAATAACCTCGGAATCTTTTCCAACTATGGAGCTAAGAATAAATTGTTCCCTAGGATCGAGAAAACCCATCAGCTTTGGCGCGTAGGTTCCTTTCACCTGCTCGACTATCCCTGAGGCTTGATCAATAAATTCCTTTTCCTCTGGTCTGAAATGCTGGTAAATAGACATCATCTGCTCCTTAAGCAATTCTTTTAACTGTCGACTATTAACTATTAAAAAAGCCCAGCCTAAAGTATCTAGCTTCCTTTACCAAACATACTCCCAAATAAGATAAATTGGGTTACGTTCAAAGATATAGATCTTAGGCCAGACTTACAAATCAGCGCCTGTTAGACAATCCAGTGTCCAAGCTGAGCTAGACCACTTCCTGCTAAATTCAGTACAATCAGCGCGACAAGTGGAGACAAATCAAGCATCCCGATTGAAGGAACGAACTTACTGAACGGTGCTAAGTATGGTTCACAAATTGTTGCTAAAAAACGTCCGATTGCCGTTTCACGGGCATTTGGAAACCAAGACATTAAAATGTAGATAATTAATGCAAAGGAATAGATTTCAATTACAGATGCAATGATACTTAATACTAACAACATTTAGTTTTACCACCTCGATTCTTCGTACTCCTCTTCAACAGTAAAACCAGTAATATTACCGGAAACATCTACATTTGGGGGAGTACATAAGAAAATATCTGTTCCTATTTTTTGGATATCCCCGCCAATAGCATAAACTGTCCCGCTTAGAAAATCGACAATTCGTTTAGCTTGATCATGTTGAATCCGCTGCAAATTAACCACAACAGCCCGATGGCTTCTCAAATTGTCAGAAACCTCCTGCGCTTCAGAATATGCTCGAGGTTCCAATAATACTACTTTAGAAGATTTCTGCACACTTTGCAAACTTACGATATTCTGATTTGATGAATGCGTATTTTGAGCCTGTTTAGAACCCTTGACTACCTTAGGTTCAAATGGTTCTTCTTTCATGTTTTCTTCTTTCATTTCATATTCATATTCGTCATCCAGCGCAAAGAATGATTTAAACTTCGATACAATCGTCATATCTTTTCCTCCTTAAGAATCTTCGCCAACTAATGCGGTTCCTATGCGGATCATCGTTGCGCCTTCCTCTATGGCTATTTCGTAATCATTGGACATTCCCATCGAAAGTTCTAAACAAGGTGCCCCCTCAATTTTTGCCTGTTGAATTTCTACTTGAAGATCTTTTAATTGTTTAAAACAGTGTCTAATGACGTTTTCATCATCTGTAAATGGAGCCATTGTCATTAAGCCTGCTATCGTAATCTTTTCGAGCGATGCTGCTTTTCTTACAAAGTCAATGACCGCTTCCGGAGCAAGACCATGTTTAGACTCCTCACCGGAAACATTCACTTGGACCAAACAATTTACAGGAGCTAAGGCTCTCTTTTGGATTTCTTCAGCTAGCGATAACCGGTCCAAGGAATGGATATATGTTACTTTATCTATAATATTTCGCACTTTTCTCGTCTGGAGCGACCCTATATAATGCCATACAGGCTTGTCCTTCAATACCTCGAATTTTGCAAGTAATCCTTCATCCCTGTTTTCACCTAAGTCGAAAATTCCTGCCTTAAGTGCTTCAGAAGCACGTTCAATCGACACATACTTAGTCACAGCAATTAATTTTACTTCTTGACGGTTCCTGCCGCTTCTCTGACAGGCCTGCAGGATATTTTCTTCTATGCGCTGTAAATTTTCTGTAACCTTCACTGTTGTAATTAATCCTCCTTCCAGCCGATAAAGCTTAAGATCCGGCCTGTTTTTCCAGAATCACGACGATGTGAAAAAAACAAATCCGTTTCACAGCTTGTACATAAGGCTGAAATCTCAATATTATCCTTTGGAATACCAGATTTTTCAAGAATTTGAGCGTTAAGTTGTTTTAAGTCTAATTGGTATTGTCCCTCACTAATTAAATTATATGGCTTTTCGTCAGTTTCTTCCAGCAATTTCTGCACCAGATTAATAACTTTGTCGTCTACGACGTAACAATTCCTGCAGATTGACGGCCCAATCGCAGCATAAATTTGCGTTGGATCAATCCCTTCTTCCCTCCATAATTCCACCATTTTCGAACCAATTCCTGCAACAGTCCCTTTCCAACCTGCATGTGCTATACCAATCATTCCATCTTTGGGTGCATAGAAATATAATGGTACACAGTCGGCAAAGCAGAGAGTTAATAACAGCTGACTTTTATCGGTATACATGCCATCTGTAGCCTTCAGGGCAGACTCATAGTCACTTGATCCAGCCCCTCTATGCAGGCTTGTAATCTTTTCAATATGTGTTTCATGTGTCTGTTCTGCACCCACCCAATCTGTAAGCGGAACTTCAAGTTTCTTTGATAATATCTCTCGATTCTCTACAACAACCGATTCAGCATCATTTACATGAAAAGCTGTGTTAAGCTGTTGAAAGTCACCAGTGCTTTTACCGCCGTTTTTTGTCGTAACTCCGGCAATTAATCGCGGATCTAGTTTTGACCAGCTATCCAATACAAGGTATTGATTTTCTTTTTTAATAAATGGTTCTTTCATAGTACCTACCTCACTGTTTTTTTCTAGTGTAACATAAACCCTTTTAAAATCCCTCTTACATTCCTTGTTACATAAAGGATATGACAGCTAGGCAAAAGCCATGAAGGTTTTACAAAAACTTTCATAATTACGAACAGAGTAGAGTATCAATAATAAAGAACATTAAAAAGGCATCCATATGGATGCCTTTCCCTTTATCAATGCTGGATATTTTTATTCATTTGACGAATTGCAGCTTTTTCTAATCTAGAAACCTGTGCTTGAGAAATCCCAATTTCATCAGCCACTTCCATTTGGGTTTTCCCTTGGAAGAACCTCTTTTTAAGTATCATTTTTTCACGTTCATTAAGTCGACGCATCCCCTCATTCAAGGCAATTTCATCAATCCATTGACTGTCTTTATTTTTTTCATCACTTAATTGATCAAGCACATAGATTGGATCGCCGCCATCATTATAAATGGGTTCGAACAACGATACTGGATCTTGTATAGCATCAAGAGCGAACACGATTTCTTCATGACTTACCCCAAGCTCCTTAGCAATCTCTTGTGCTGTCGGTTCCCTCAATGTTCTGCTCATTAGTTTTTCTTTAACCTGTAAAGCCTTATAGGCGATATCCCTTAAAGAGCGAGATACACGGATAGGATTATTATCGCGTAAATACCTTCTGATTTCCCCTATAATCATTGGAACTGCATACGTTGAAAATTTAACATTTTGCCCTAAATCAAAATTATCAATTGATTTCATCAATCCTATACAGCCCACCTGAAATAGATCATCTACATACTCTCCTCGATTATTAAAGCGCTGAATCACGCTTAATACGAGTCTTAAATTGCCATTGACCAGTGTTTCTCTAGCGTATTTATCGCCTTCTTGCATTTCTTTAAAAAGTTTTCTCATTTCATCATTCTTTAAAACGGGCAATTTCGATGTGTCTACTCCACAAATCTCAACTTTATTTCGAGACAAGTTAATTCCCTCCTCACAGGAGCTGCTGTACAAAAAACAGTATCTCCCTGGAAGGAAAAAATATGCACTTGTCTGTTGGATAAAAATCTTCATTTTTAAGCAGTTAGAGAACAAATCCTAGAGCCGACAAGATATTTATATGTGAAAAATTTAAACCATTTTATTAAATTCTTTTCGTAATCTTTTAATAATCCGTTTTTCAAGGCGTGAAATATAAGATTGCGAAATCCCAAGCATATCTGCTACATCCTTTTGTGTTTTTTCTTCCTCGCCGGCTAAACCGAAACGCAGTTCCATTATTTGTTTTTCTCGGTCTGAAAGCTGTGTCAGCGCTTTAGATAATAATTTACGATCTACATTCGCTTCAAGATCTTTGGTTATAATATCATCATCCGTTCCAAGGACATCTGAAAGCAGCAATTCATTACCATCCCAATCGATATTAAGCGGCTCATCAAATGAAACTTCAGACCGGATTTTATTATTTCTTCGAAGATACATGAGTATTTCATTTTCAATGCATCTTGAAGCATACGTAGCAAGCTTAATCTTCTTCTCAGGATTAAAGGTATTGACCGCTTTAATTAAGCCAATCGTTCCAATACTGATTAAATCTTCAATATTTATTCCAGTGTTTTCGAACTTTCTCGCAATATAGACAACAAGCCGTAAATTTCGTTCAATCAGCATTGCCCGGGCAGTTTCATCGCCTTTGGGAAGTTTGTTAATTAACACTTCTTCTTCTTCCTTTGTCAGCGGCGGAGGCAGGGCTTCACTACCTCCTATGTAGAATACTTCATCTGATTTCAGGCCTAATTTGAACAATAGTTTATACCAATAATACGTGAGACGAAGAATAAATTTTTTCAAAATGATTCTCCCTTCTATTTCATAATCTTAATGAGTATGATTCCTTTAATGTGTTATTTTTTAGGATACATGCAGGGTCGGAACTCCAGACAGCATCTTAGGATGCACGATACATTGGTAACGATTATCAGGTGACAACTGTTGGAGGGTAAATGAAATGAACCCTCTCTCTACCTCAAACTGATCATTTTTGTGCTTGATCCGTATTAAATCGGGCTTTATAGCGGTTAGCAGTTTATGGTCTTTGCCAACTACTTTACAAGGAATGATCCGAATTCGATTGGACCACGTATATTCCTGATTGTGACCGTTCAGGTGGAAGCTGTCCTCTTTAAAAAGTTTTAGCATATCAGGAGGTACCGAATCTTCAGAACCCCAAAGTGAAACAATCATCACGGGAGAACGGGTAATCGGGTCGTATAATTGGTTTCCACTATCAATAAAACCAGCTAATGTACATTCAAAAAAATCAATTTTTATCGATACTTCTACAATTTGATTAAACGATAGGGTATTCATTTCTATGCTTTTTAAGGTTCGCCTCGAAAATTGCCAGGCGATTGGAAAACCGATTAAAACAAAAACCCAGCTCATCGGATCGCCATATGCATTAATTCCTGCATACCTAGTCGGGCTCTCAGAAACAATTTTATATTCAAATAAGAAATGCAGCCCGAGTAATATACCGCCTGATAAAAAGGTAATGAAATAAAGGCAGGCTAAACGTTTAATGAATGTCATCCATCTGCTAAATCCAAATACAGCCACGATCATCACAACAGAAAACAGTAATTTTATTGGTACTTGATCAGCAAGCTCTCTATATGGTGTAAAAGCCAGTAAGATAATCATGGATCCAAGCAGTCCACCAAAAGCAATTCTCCAAAGTGAGACCTTCATTTTCAAAATGACTGCAGTCCAGCTAAGAAGCAAGCAGTCAAACAGCCAATTTAACAGCCAAATGACATCCAAATATAAAGTCAAGCAACTCCCCCTCCCTGCACCATTCTTATCTGTTAGCCAAAAGTATACCCTAGATAGACATGGTAAGTCTGTCACTTTTTGTATCCATTCTAGAAGAGTTTTTCTGTCTTTTTATGCTATTTTGTAGAAAAATTTATCAGTAAAAAACGCAAAAAAAAGAACCGCTTCAGCGGTCC